>CAYPJK010000715.1:0-1508 GCA_964411025.1 uncultured Nevskia sp. | reverse complement strand
TGCAGGCGGCGGCTGCTCAGGTTCGGCGTGGGGGCGCTCATTCTGGCGAGCCGCTCGGGTTCATCAACTGCTGCGTCAGCGAACGGAAGGCAATCCAGTTCACGTCCGTCACGTTCTCGGTGGCCAGCAGGCCTCCGCTGTTGCGGCTGGGGTAGCCAGCGGGCGCGGGGTCTTCGCGGGCGTCAGCGGAATCCAGCACGTTGGTGGACGAGTAGGCGCCGGCCTTGGTGTAGTGGTAGCGCTCAGCCCAGCCGGACTGGACTTGATGTTCAACACTGACAACGCCACCCACCGGCGCGTTGTTGCGCCATTTCTGCAGCGTGTAGCGCAGCACGTGAGGCGTGTTGCGGGTATCCCACTCGACTTCGAAATCCAGTTCATCGTCGACGCGGAAATCCGACATCAGGATCAGCCGGCCCAGGTTGTTGGGCGTCTGGCCGCTATTCCAAATGAGGGCCGGGTTGGTGACATCCCGCACGGACGATTCCAGATTGCCGCTGGATTTTCGCCAGTTGAAAATCAGGTACACCGACGATGACGTGACCGGGCCGGCGTACCCGCCTTCCTGGTTGCCGGGGTGGATCTGGCAGATGTCAGCCGTGCCGCTGGTCTCGCCCGCGCTGGCTTGCTCCAGCCGCCACCGGCCGCTGATGCGCGGCCGATGAATGCCCCGGAATCGCTCGGACAGCGATCCTGCGCCGCCGCCGGTCAACAGGCCCCGGAACTCGGTGCGCGTGTTGTTGCTGATCTCGTCCGGGGTGCTGGTCGAGCCGAAGATCGGCGAGACCATGTTCACGTACGGCGCGCCGTTGATGTAGCTGACGAAGAAGTACGGGTTGGTAAACCCGGCAACGAGCTGAGCGGCGCTGCGGTTGTCGTTCAGAGACCGGCTGAAGTCGCCGGCGCCGATGGTGAACGGCGGCGGCGGCGATGGATTGCGGCGCGTCAGATCCTGGTACAGCTCGCCGCTGCTGTTGGTCGGCAGGTCGAGCCGCCACGCGCTCAGGTCCAGAACCTGATTCGGTGTCAGCGCGGGCGGCGCGGAAGGCGGAACCGTGCGGACCAGAATCTGCGCCGGAGCCGGCGCGCCGAACAGCAGGCCGCAGGCGGCCGCCAGCAGCAGAACGGTGCGGTGGAACAGGCGCTGGGCGATCATGGCTCGTACATCTCGACCACTGCGCCCATGAACTGCATCGTGTTGCTGCTGGTGCCCTGCACCACGAACGTGATGTCGACATTGGCGGTGGTGTCGATCGCCAGCGCCGTGGTGTAAAGATTCGAGTTGTTGTTTCCGAAGCCGGTGCCGGTGGTCCCAATGCCGAAACGCGTCTGCGCGTTGGTGGCGCTGGCGTTGGTCACCCGGATGTACGCGCCGTGGTCGTACCAGGCGGCTGCCGTGCTCCGGTACACCTCCTGGCCGCCGAACAGCACGGCCACCTGGTTGGTGGCGGCGGTGGCGCTGGCCCGAATGTGCGGCCGGATCACCACCTGCGTATTCGGCCCCAGCA
>CAYPJK010000714.1:0-1509 GCA_964411025.1 uncultured Nevskia sp. | reverse complement strand
CAAGAGCACGCGTCTGCGCAGCCTGAGCGGCGAGCAGATCGTGATCGCGAACGCCGACCTGCTGGCCAGCCGGGTGCGCAACTACCAGCGCATGCAGGAGCGCCGGGTGCTGTTCACCATCGGCGTCACCTATGAAACGCCGCGGGCGAAGCTGGAGAAGATCCCGGCACTCGTGCGCGCAATCGTCGAGCACCAGGCCGACCTGCGCTTCGACCGGTGCCACTTCGCCAACTTCGGCGCCTACTCGCTCGATTTCGAGACGGTCTACTACGTGCTGAGCGCGGACTACAACCGCCACATGGACCTGCAACAAACGGTATTCTTCGCCCTGCACGCGGCGTTCGAGCGGGAGGGCATCGAATTCGCCTATCCTACGCAGACGCTTCACGTACCGGCCATGGCTGCGGATCGCGAGCGTACAGCGGACATTCAATGACAGTGCATGCGCCCGGCCACGGCCGGCGCCGCGTGCGGAGGCGGAAAGCATGCGCGCAGCCGTGTTCCTGGGTCCGGGCCAACCGCTCATCATCGAGGACATTCCGGCACCGACCGCCGGCCCCGGCGAGCTCGTCATCGCGGTGTGCCGGTGCGGCATCTGCGGCTCGGACCTGCACATGGCCGATATGGGTCCGGACAGCGGCATGAAACCGCTGCCACGCGGCACGGTGATGGGCCACGAGTTCGCCGGCGAGGTGGTCGAGGTCGGGCGTGACGCCGGCGCCTTCCGCGTCGGTCAGAGAGTGACGGCGATGCCCTACCTGGGCTGCGGCCGCTGCGCAGCCTGTTTGACCGGGCTCGGTTACCGGTGTGCCAACGCGCGTTACTCGGCGCTGGGTGCGGAAACCGGCGGCTACGCCGAGTACATGCGGGTCGGCGCGGCCGAGAGCCTGCTGCTGCCGGACGGCGTCGACTATCGCCTCGGCGCGCTGGTCGAGCCGCTCGCAGTCGGTCTGCATGGCGTCAATGCGGCTCGCCTGGCGCCGGGTGAAGCGGTCTTGATCATGGGCGCCGGACCGGTCGGTCTGGCCTGCGCACTGTGGTGCCGGCATTTCGGCGCGCGCCACGTGATCGTGTCCGATCGCGTGCCGGAGCGTCTCGCCCTGGCTGCGCTCGTGGGCGCGACGGCGACCATCGAGGCCGGCGCCGAGGACGTCGTCGGCAGCTTCAAGCGCCACGCCGGCGGCCGTCCGGACGTGGTGATCGAATGCGTCGGCATCCCCGGCACGCAGCAGCTCGCCATGGATTACGCCCCGATGGGTGGGCGCATCGTCGTGCTCGGCGTGTGCATGGCGCCGGATACGATCCGCCCGGTCAAGGCGATCACCAAGGAATTGCAGGTCAACTACGTCTACATGTATCGGCGGCAGGAGTTCGAGCTGACCATCGAGCTGCTCGATCGCGGCCTCATCGATCCGTCGCCGATGGTGACCGGCACGGTCGGGTTCGACGCGTTTCCCGCTACCTTCGAAGCGCTGCAGACCGTCAAGCGCGCGTGCTAGGTGATGGTGG
>CAYPJK010000713.1:0-1513 GCA_964411025.1 uncultured Nevskia sp. | reverse complement strand
AGGAGAACCTGCTGCCGCACCGCGCGAGCATCGAGCAGGACAGCATCGAAGAGGAACGTCGCCTGGCCTACGTCGGCATCACCCGCGCCAAACGCACCCTGACCTTGAGCTTCTGCCGCACGCGCAAACGCTACGGCCAGACCGAGCACTGTGAACCGAGCCGCTTCCTGGCCGAATTGCCGGCCGACGAACTGGCCTTCGAAGGTCAACTGGTCGATGCCGATGGCAATCGACGCACCGGTCGTGGCACTCTGGATCACCTGAAACGCATGCTCGAGAAATGAACCGTCCGCTGCCCCCGACGTCTCCCGCCAGCACCTGCATACGCGTCTGCGTCGGCACGCTCGCCCTGCTCGGCGCAGTGTCTTCGCTGCGTGGCGAGGACGCCTACGAGGAACCCGCGCCGGTCGCGACCGCCGAGGTGCTGCCGGCCGCGTTCCTGCGCTCGGCCAACTACGACATCGCGCCCGAGGTCCGCGTCGCCGACAACTTCTACCATTTCGAAGTCGGCTCGGATTTCGGCAACTACGCGGTGACCTCGGACGCCATGCTGCGAGTGCGCCTGCACGAGATCACCACCATCGCGGAGCTGTTGCCGCGTCTCGGTGAACAGGACAGCGCGTTCGACCGCAGCCCGGGCGGGCGGCGCGGCGTCGGTTCGGAGCGGGTGGTCGACATCCTGGCCGATCCGGTCGGCACCGCGTCGCAACTGCTCGGCAACATCCAGTACAACGTCGAGTCGACCTTCGACCCGCCGGCCACGGCCGACAGCGGCGTGGCGACGACGCGCGGCGCCGTCGATCTGAACCCCGGGCCGCACAAGCGCAGCGCCGCCGCCCAACTCGGCGTCGACGTCTATTCGAGCAATGCCGAACTGCAGGGGCTGCTCGAACGCCTGGCCAGGGCGCGCAGCGGCGGCGAGACGGAGCAGGGCTTCTCCCCGCTGGTGCGCAACATCTACGCCTATCCGAAATTCGGCAGCGGCGTGCTCGACTCGCGCCTCGAATCGGCGCTCAAGAACACCAGCGCCGAACAGTTGAACGCCTCCCTGCTCGGCACCATGGAAGCCCTCGACGTACCGCGGCGGGTGCGCCTCGCCTTCGTCACCCATCCGGCCTATACGCCGCGCAGCCGGCTCTTTTTCGCGAGCTTCGTCGAACTGCTCGGCCCGGTCAGCCACGCCGGGCGGCTGTTCGCCGCCGCCACTTCGGCCAGCACCGAAGCCGATGCGCTGGCTTACGTCAACTACGCCCGCATGCTCGCCTACTACCAGGTCTCGGGCGGTGACCTCGCACGCGTGGTCACGGCCTCGCGCTTCCCGACCCTGGCCACCCACGCCAACGACGCCGTCCTGGCCTTGCCGGTCGACTACCTGGCGTGGACGTCCGATGTCGCCGCGGCGGCCACTGCACTGCACGAGATCCGGGAACGCGAAGGTCTGGCCGGCTTCCGCCTCCTGCTGGCCGGCCGCGCCAGCCCGCGCGCGGCGAGCGAGATGGCCGCCCGACGGGTC
>CAYPJK010000712.1:0-1517 GCA_964411025.1 uncultured Nevskia sp. | reverse complement strand
ATCGTCGCGATGCCCTGGCCGCCGCCGATGCACATCGTCACCAGCGCATAGCGGCCATTGATGCGTTGCAGTTCGTGGACCGCCTTGGTGGTGATGATCGCGCCGGTGGCGCCGACCGGGTGGCCCAGCGAGATGCCCGAGCCGTTCGGGTTGACCTTGTCCGGATCGAAGCCCAGTTCCTGGGCCACCGCGCAGGCCTGGGCCGCAAAGGCCTCGTTCGATTCGATCACGTCCATGTCGGCCACCGTCAGGCCGGCCTTCGCCAGCGCTGCCTTCGAGGCCGGAACCGGGCCGATGCCCATGTACTCCGGCTCCACACCGGCATGGGCGTAGGCCACCAGCCTCGCCAGCGGCTTCAGGCCCAGCGCTGCGGCACGGCCGGCTTCGGCCAGCACCACGGCCGCTGCGCCGTCGTTGATGCCGGAAGCATTGCCGGCCGTCACCAGACCGTCCTTCTTGAACACCGGCTTCATCTTGGCCAGCGTCTCGACGCTGGAATCGCCGCGCACGTTCTCATCGACGACGAAGCTCACCACGCCCTTGCGCGTCTGGATCTCCACCGGCGTGATCTGGCCGTTGAAGCGGCCCTCCGCGATGGCGCGGGCGGCGCGCTGCTGGCTGGTCACCGCGAGCGCGTCCTGCATCTCGCGGGTGATGCCGTAGCGCGCGGCGACGTTCTCGGCAGTGATGCCCATGTGGATCGCATGGAACGGGTCGTGAAGAATGCCGGTCATGTAGTCGAGCATCTTGGCGTCGCCCATCCGCGCGCCCCAGCGGCCGGCCGGCAGCAGATACGGGCCGCGGCTCATCGACTCGGCGCCGGCGCCGACGGCGATGTCGCAGTCGCCGAGCAGGATCGACTGCGCCGCCGACACGATGGCCTGCACGCCGGAGCCGCACAGCCGGTTGACGTTGAAAGCCGGCGTTTCCTTCGGAATACCGGCCTCGATCGCCGCCACGCGGCTCAGGTAGGCGTCACGCGGTTCGGTCGGAATGACGTTGCCCATGACCAGATGGCCGACGTCGCTCGGCTGGACGCCGGCATGGGCGAGTGCCGCCTTCACTGCCGTCGTCGCCAGCGTCGCCAGCGGCACGTCCATCAGCGTGCCGCCAAAGCTGCCGATCGCCGTGCGCATTGCGCCCACCACCACCACTTCCCGCTTGGACATCGTGATCTCCTGAATAGGGACAACTCGCGCCGGACCCGCCGGCGCGCGGATTCTAGGCGGCAACGCCGCAGGGCATCGCCACCTACCCGCGCAGGTCGGCGGGAAAGGACGAAACGGCTAGACTGGGTCCCAGGTGAAGACGTCGCCAGAACGGTGCAACGGGTAGAAATCGTTCTGGAACTGCGGGAACACGCGGTCGACGATCGCCTCCGGCGTCCAGCCGTCGCTGGTGTGCGCGGTGCGAATCGGGCGCGGCTGGCTGAACAGGAAAATTTCGTTGTTGCGCTCGCCGTAGATCTGGCCGGTCACTTGTTTGTCCTGATCGCTGGCCAGCGCGGAAACGAAAGG
>CAYPJK010000711.1:0-1519 GCA_964411025.1 uncultured Nevskia sp. | reverse complement strand
CGCGCGGCAGCGGCGTGCTCAAGCTGCTGGCGCCGGGCTTGCGACCGACACTGCGGGATCTGGCCCGCCTGATGATCGTGGTCAGCGACAATGTCGCAACCAATCTGGTGACCCGCGCCCTCGGTGGTCCGGCGGCGGCGAACGCGGCGGTGCAGGCGCTGCCGGTGGCATTGGCGAATACCGAGATCCGCGACTACATCACGTTTCAAAGCAGCGATCCGGATGGCTTCGCGGTTTCCTCGCCGGACGATTTCAGCGCCCTGCTGAGCGCCGTGTTTCATCGCCGCTGCAGCGGTTCGGCGCAGCACGACGAGGAGATCTACTGGACACTGCGGCGGCAGCAGCTGCGTTCGATGATCCCGCGCCATCTGCCGTGCAGCGAGTATGCCGAGGAGTTCGGGGTCGAAGAGTACGACCGCTGTGGCACCAAGAGTGGCAGCATGCCCGGTGTGCGTGCCGACGTCGGTATCGTCGAGACCCGACGGCGCAGCTGGGCCATGGCGGTGATGGTGCGCGGTGAACCCGACTTCAACACCAGCGACAACCACCCATTCAACCACCTGATCGCCGATATGTCCAAGCTGGTGTTCGCGACGTGGGGCAGGTGACAGCAGCCGCGGGCAGTCGAGTTACGGGCAGTGGGGCTAGGCGCGGCCGGCCTTCCACTTGATATTGCAGCCGATGCTCGGCCTCTGCTCGGGCGAGACGGGCCTGTTTGCGAGCACGGCATCAGCTGCAGCTCGCAGGTCAGCGCCGGTGACCGGGTGGCGATTGCCGGGACGGCTGTCGTCGAACTGGCCGCGGTAAACCAGCCTGTGATTGCGATCGAACAGGAAGAAATCAGGCGTGCAGGCTGCCTGGTAGGCTCTGGCCACCTCCTGTGACTCATCGTAGAGGTAGGGAAACACGTAGCCGACGCGTTGCACCTCCTCGGCCATCTTGGCAGGGCTGTCGGCCGGATAGCTGGCGACATCGTTCGAGTTGATCGCCACGATGGTCAGGCCACGCGCCGCATAATCGCGCCCGAATTGCGCCAGACCGGCCCGAATGTGCACGACGAACGGGCAGTGATTGCAGATGAACATGACCAGGAGCGGCGTGTTCTTCGAGTCGTCGCTCGACACCAGGTTGCCGTTGGTGTCGGGCAAGCGGAACGCTGGAGCCGGCGTGCCCAGCGGCAACATCGCGGACGGTGTTTCTGCCATACTGAGATCCCTCCTTTGCGCCGACACACTATACCGAAACGCGCCGGCGCCAAGAACATCGCTTGACACAACGGCCCGAGCCCGGGAATATCGAAAATGTTCGATGCTCTCTCTCCGCTACACAGCCGCCAGCGCCGTTTTCCTCGTTAGCACCCTGTTTGGTGTCACGGCGCCGGCCCAAACAGGTCAAAAGCTGTGCTCGGCGGGGCCGCAGGACGGCGCCGCTTGCAGCAGCAGCAACGACTGCCCAGAGGGTGCCTGCGTGATCATCGCCGGCGTTTGTGACGGCGGCGATGACGACGGCCTGGAGTGTG
>CAYPJK010000710.1:512-1520 GCA_964411025.1 uncultured Nevskia sp. | reverse complement strand
CTCGATATTGTCGGCGCGGGCCAGGCGCTTCACCAGGTCGCCGAACTTCTCCAGCCGCGCCCGCGTCGCCGCGCCGGCGTCGCGCAGCAGCAGCGTCAGCGGCGGGCCCGGCGGGATGTTCATCTCGGCGCGCATTGCCCGCACGGCCGTCACCAGGCGGATCACCCAGTCGAGATCGGCATCGATGGTCGGATCGATCAGGGTGTCGGCGTAGTCCGGCCAGCGCGCGGTGATCAGATGCTCGCGTTGTTCGCCGCGCATCTGCTCCCACAGCTCCTCGGTGATGAAGGGCATGAAGGGATGCAGCAGGTGCAGCATCTGGCCGATCACCCAGGCGGTGGTGGCGCGGGTCTCGTCCTTGCCGCCCTCGCCGGTGTCCTGCAGCACCGGCTTGGTGAACTCGACATACCAGTCGCAGAACTCGTCCCACACGAAGCGGTAGAGCGCGCCGGCGGCGTCGTTGTAGCGGTATTGCGCCATCGCCTGCTCGACCGCGCGCTTGGCGGCGACCAGGCGGCCGACGATCCAGCGGTTGACCGGCTCCTTGAGCGCGGCGGGATCGAAGCCGGCGACCGGCTTGCACTCGTTCATCTGCGCGAAGCGGGTCGCGTTCCACAGCTTGGTCGCGAAGTTGCGGTAGCCCTCGACCCGCTGCTCCGACATCTTGATGTCGCGGCCCTGCGCCGCCAGCGCGGTCAGGGTGAAGCGCAGCGCATCGGCGCCATATTTGTCGATCAGCTGCAGCGGATCGATGCGCGGTCGGGTGAGGAATCGCCACGCCAGCGCCAGGTAGTTGGGGCGACTGCCCGGGGTCGTGAAGCTGGCCGCTCCGTAGGTGATCAGCCGCCCGGTGGGCGCCAGCGCGGCCAAGGTGGCGCGCAACACCCGGCCGCCGATGGCGTCGAGCGCCAGCGACAGCGGTCGATCGCCCAGCTCGCGGCGGATCTGCCCCAGCAGATCGCGCTGGCGGACGAAGCCGCGCTCGCAGCCTTCGCGCTCCAGCACGGG
>CAYPJK010000710.1:226-502 GCA_964411025.1 uncultured Nevskia sp. | reverse complement strand
TCCGCCCAGGCGCTTGGCGATGCGCACGGCTTGGACGCCGACACCGCCGGCCGCGCTGTGGATCAGCACGGCCTGCCCGGGCTGCAGCGCCCCCAATTCGACCAGCGCGTAGTACGCGGTGAGCGCCTGAACCGGAAACGCCGCGCCCTCGTCCATGCTCCAGCCGGCAGGGAGCGGCGCCAGATACCGCGCAGGCAGGTCGATCGAGGTGGCGTAGCCGCCGAACCGGGTCACGGCCATCACGACCGTCGGGCCCGATCGATGATCAGATCAGCT
>CAYPJK010000710.1:0-216 GCA_964411025.1 uncultured Nevskia sp. | reverse complement strand
GAGCGAAGCGGCCGGGACTCCCGACCGCTTCCATGGTCCCCGCGATCTCCAAGCCCGGCACGAACGCCTGCTTGGGCGCCGCCTCGTACAGGCCCTGGATCGAGAACGCGTCGGCGAAGTTGAGGCCAACCGCGCGCACTGCGATCCGCACTCGATCGGGCTCCAGAGGGCCCAGCGGCTCGACCCGACGGACCAGCCCGCGCGACCGACCTCGAC
>CAYPJK010000709.1:0-1528 GCA_964411025.1 uncultured Nevskia sp. | reverse complement strand
CGACGACTTTCTGGTTGCGCCGCTGCACCGAGCAGTCGCGCTCATAAAGATGAATCAGGTTGCCGTGCTGGTCACCGAGCACCTGCACTTCGACATGGCGGGCGCGGCGAATGAGCTTCTCGAAATAGGCTTCATCGTTGCCAAACGCGGCCAGCGATTCGCGGCGTGCCGACTCCACGGCGGCCGGCAGTTCGGCCTCGTTCTCGATCGCGCGCATGCCGCGGCCGCCGCCGCCCCAGCTGGCCTTGAGCATCACCGGGTAGCCGATGTCAGCGGCAATCTTCTTCACTTCCTCAAGATCGCGCGGCAGCGCTTCGGACGCTTCCAGCACCGGCACCTTGGCCGCCTTGGCCGCCGCGCGGGCTGCCACCTTGTCGCCCAGCGCGCGCAGCACGGCCGGCTTCGGCCCGATGAACAGGATGCCGGCCTCGGCGCAGGCTTCCGCGAAGTTCGGGTTTTCGGACAGGAATCCGTAGCCCGGATGGATCGCGTCGACCCCGGCCCGCTTGGCGATCCGGATCAGGTCCGGAATGTCGAGATAGGCGGCGATCGGCTTCTGGCCGGCGCCGACGAGATAGCTTTCATCCGCCTTGAAGCGGTGCAGCGCAAAGCGGTCTTCATGAGCGTAGACCGACACCGTACGGATGCCCATTTCGGCAGCGGCACGCATGACGCGGATGGCGATTTCGCCGCGGTTGGCAACCAACAACTTGCGGATAGGCATGGTCCCTGCTGATCTGGGTCGAAACGGGTCAGGTTCTGGCACGGGTGAAGGCAGCCCGTGGATGACGGCCACTGGCGTGTTCGTCATCTTCGCTATTACAGCACAGGGGATGCCCGACCAAAGCACGGGAAACCCCGCTCCGGCAACGCTTCCCCACGAGACACACGACGGTTGTCCGGCGGGGCAGCCCCCGATCCGGCCGCTGTCGCGGGCCCGCCGGCACCAGCACTGCGCATGGCAGGCCGGTCGGCGGCGCGCAGGGTATCCGAGGCTTGTCGGCGCCGCCGTATGTCTGGTGAATACGGCCTATTGCCGTAGCTGGCATCGGCTGCCAATGCCTGCAAGACTTCCGCGCCAAGGCGTCCGATGCACCGGCCATCCGCCGCCGTCGCGACCCGTCATCGCCCGCCACCCTGCTCGATCCTTCATGCCCTCCGAAGCCTCCCCATCGCGCCGTACCCGCCGGCGCGGCGTCCGCAGCACGATCCTCGACCTGCTGGCGGCCGCGCCGCTTTCGAGCCAGGAAATTCTCGATCGCGCGGGCTGCTCGCCGGCGTCGCTGTACCTGAACCTGAAGGCGCTGAAGGCCGAGGGCTCCCTCGACACCACACGCGAGGGCCGTACCGTGGTCTACCGGTTGCGCGGACGTACCGAGGCACCGAGGGCTACCGAACCGCGTCCGGCCCGAGGTCGCCCGGCGAGCAAGCAACGGGACGCCGGCGCGGCGGAACTCGATGCCGCACTGCGGGTGCTGGCGCGTCGCCTGCCGCGCTTCCGCTTGCCCGCTTGCCTGCGCCTGATCCG
>CAYPJK010000708.1:511-1531 GCA_964411025.1 uncultured Nevskia sp. | reverse complement strand
TCGACTGGTCCCACGCGCGGAACACCACCGCGCCGGTGATGGTGCCGCTGAAATCGGCGCCGGCCGGTTCGAAGTACAGGCGTCCGCCGGCGGCCGCGAGTAGCAGCGCATTGGCATTGCTGAGGCCGGCGACCGCGATCCAGGAACCGCCATCGTCGGTCGAGTAGTACCAATTGCCGTTGGTGCTGTCGAGGAAGGTCACGGCGATGCCACGGCCCGGCCCGTCGACGTCGGTGAAGTTATTGTTTCCACCGCCACCTGCCGCATCCATCAGCACGTTGACCGCCGTGCCGACCGCGCCGACCGGCGCACCGCCATCCTCGGCGACGCTGGCCAGCACCGGCGTCGCGGTCGCCGCGATGACCGGTGCATCGTTGATCGCAGTGACGGTGATGGCGAAGTTGCTGGTCGTGACCGCGACGCCGTCGTCGCTGCGCATGGTCAGGGTCGCCGCACCGAAGAAGTTGGTCGACGGCTGGAAACTCAGGTTGTCGAGTGCGGCGTTGATGCCCGTCGCGCTGCCCTGCAGTTCGAGCTCGGCGGTGCCATTCCCCTGGATCACGACGCCCGGCGGCAATGCGCCCGCGGTCAGGCCACCGTTGGTCACCGACAGCGTGACGCTCAGGCTACCGCCGTCGACATCCGCCACCGTAATCGCGTTGCCACCGGTGAAGACCAGCGCAATGTCTTCGTTGGTTGCCTGTGCGCCGGGCACGGTATTCTGCGGCGGATCGTTGCTGATGATGGTCAGCTCGACTTCATCGCCATCGAGCACGACGTTGCCGGCGGCGCGGCTGGTGGTGGCACCGAAGATACGCACCGCGAAGGTCTCGCGCGGTTCGAGCGAGGGTGCGTCGATGCTGAGCGGGACGGTGATGGTCTTGGTCGTCTCACCCGGCGCGAACAGCAGGCGTCCGCCCTGGGCGCCGAAATCCGCCGCGGTGGTACCGCCGGCGGCGTCGCCGGCCCGGCTCACGGTCGCGACATCGCTGGTGTCCGGCCCGCGCAGGTTGCCGCTGC
>CAYPJK010000708.1:0-501 GCA_964411025.1 uncultured Nevskia sp. | reverse complement strand
CGCTGCGGGTGACCGTGACGGTGATGAACTGGCCTTCGCGCGCCTCGGCCTGCAAGACACTCAGGCTGAACGTGGCAGGCCCTTGATCGAGGAAACCGGCGAAGATCTCGCTGTCGTCCGCGGCGGCGCCGGGCGGCTCATCCGGGCCGCCCGTGGCCGGGTCGTTTCCACTCGGCGAGGCCGGATCGACCCCGCGCAGCAAGGCCAGGAGCGCGTCACCCTGAGCGCCGTTGGCATAGACCAGCAGCGCTTCCGGCAACGTGCTGGACTCCGGCAGCAGGCTGTCCTCGAACGCCGGGACGCTATACGAGGAGGCGACGAAATTGCTGTCACCGGTGACCAGGACGAAGCCGTTCTCGTCCTGGAAGGCCAGTGCCGATGGCAGGTCGGTCTCGGTGCTGGCGGCGAAGAACCCGACCAGGCGGATTTCGCCTTCGGGCGTGTTCAAGATCAGATCGCTGCCGTCCTGGCTGGTGGTGACCGCCAGCGCCGATTGCGGCG
>CAYPJK010000707.1:0-1537 GCA_964411025.1 uncultured Nevskia sp. | reverse complement strand
TTGAAACTTTGTTGCAGTGCCGTCCGTATCTTCAACCGACAAGACTTGCCTTGCCTGAAAAAAGCGACGGACCGATGACGGCGGACGAAGACATCGACGGACTGGCAGCCGAGTACGTGCTCGGCTCGCTGGACGCGGCCGAACGCCGGCGCGTCGATGCCCGCCGGCAGTCGGATGCCGCCCTGCGCGCGGCGATCCTGGCCTGGGAGGGCCGGCTGGGCGCGCTCGCAGGCCGCGGCCAGGGCACGTCCCCGCCGGCCGATGCCTTGGACCGCATTGTGGCGCGCCTCCCGCTCCAGCCGGTGCCGGCCGCCGCCGCGAGCAATGTTCTGCCCTTGCGCCCGGCGCGCAGCCGCCGCTGGGCCGTCGCCGGCGGCACCGCAGGGGCGCTGGCCGCCAGCCTGGCGCTGGCGATCGGCTGGCTCGGCTCCCAGCAGCCGGGCTCGCACGATCACGGCAGCATGGATTGCGGCAAGCTCTACAAGGACTTCTGGCAGAAGCGCGATCCCCAGAGCTATGCGCGCACCACGCCCGAGCAGCTGGCCGGCATCAGCCGCATGGTGTTGCGCGCCTACGACGCCTGCCAGGCCGGCGACGAGCAGGATGCCCGCAACCTGATGGCGCGCCTGCGCGAGCGCAGCGGCGGCGCCTCCACCAGGACGCCCCCCTTGCCCGGCTAGCCACGGCGCCTCGCTGGGCGGTGCGGCTGGCCATTCATGAACACCCGTACCGCCGACCAGGCGGCGGGCGCAAAGCGCGGCATCATCGCGGGCAGCTCCTCCGGCCTGGCGATCAGCAGCGACCCCTCCGTGACCACCAGCCCGTCAGCCACGATGTCCCGGGCGATGAAGAACTCGCCAACGACGCTGCAGCCGCTCGCGTCCGTGCCCGAATACCCGGCCATCGCCTCGAAGCGCTCCGCCGGCAGCAGCAGGCCGATCTCCTCGTGGATCTCCCGGCGTACGCACTGCAGGAAGGTTTCATCGCCCTCGCGATGGCCGCCGAACAGCCCGATCTTGCCGGGGTGCAGGATGCCCGCGATGTCGTCGCGCTGCTGAAACAGCAGCCGCCCCCGCGTGTCGATCAGGATTGCAGCCGCAAACTCGCGCCGACCCGGTTCACTCATGTGGCCGCGCGCACCCGTTCTGACGGCATGTCCTGGCTATACGAAGCACGCGATCTCCGCGAAACCCTCGGCGACCGGATAGCCCGTCACCTCCACCCCCGCGGCATCGAGCCAGGCGTGCGCCTCGAGCGGCTTCTCCTTGCCCCTGGCGGCGCCGAAGTGCATGACGCTGCCGACGCCGCGCCGTCGCAGCATGGTACGCGCCGCCATCGCCTGCGGCAGGCACACCGCCTTGAACGGCTCGTAGCGCGCAGCGCGCGTCACCGCCCAGCCGATCTCCTGCGCGAGGCGGGCATCGGCCGGCGAGGGCGCCGACCTCTGCATCAGGGCGGCCGCCTCGGCCGGCTTCATGAAGGTGCCGAAGCGCGCGGCCAGGCGCGGAAACGGGACCAGGACCAGCGCCAGACGGGC
>CAYPJK010000706.1:0-1538 GCA_964411025.1 uncultured Nevskia sp. | reverse complement strand
ATTGACCAACGCGAACATCTGCGCACAGGTGTAGGGCGTGAACGCACGCCGTCGGATCACGGTCATCGCGCTTGCGTCCGGCGCAGGCGGGCCGCCGCTGCTCCATCCCCGTTCATGTCGACTGTTCGTTGCATACCGCGTCCGGCGCGCGATTGTGCGGGACCCGAACGGGGCCGGCAAGGCTACAGGCGCTGCGCCGGCCGGCCGCTATCTCCGGCGTCCCCAGCCGCGCGCGCGCCATGGCCCAACCTGCCAGCACTCCATCCCGGTCGCCGGCGCTGCCGCCGGCCATCGGTCGCTTCCGACCGGAACGCGTACTCGGCCGCGGCGGCCAGGGCATAGTCTACCTGGCCCAGGATCCCGACCTCGGCCGGCCCGTCGCGATCAAGACCCTGACCCGGCGCTCGCACGACATCCGACAACTGCTGAACGAAGCCCGCAATGTCGCCCGCCTCGAACACCCCAATATCGTGGCCCTGTTCGAGATCGCCCTCGAGCAGACCACGCCGCATCTGGTCTACCAGTTCGCGGCCGGCCGGCCCCTGAGCCTGCTCATCGCCGGCAGCGAACGCGTCGCGGTCAAACGCGCGCTGGAGATCATGATTCGCGTGCTGGATGCCATCCACTATGCTCACGCGCAGGGCGTGCTGCATCGCGACCTGACCCCGGCCAACATCCTGGTCGACGCTGCCGACCAGCCACGCATCCTCGATTTCGGCCTGTCGATCGGTGCCGGTACGATGACCGGCGCCGGCACCGTCGCCGGAACGCCGGATTACATGGCACCGGAAGTGCTGGCCAACCACCCGCCGGGCCCCGGCGCCGATCTGTGGGCCCTCGGCGTGGTGCTGCACGAACTGCTGAGCGGCCGGCGCCTGTTCCAGGCCGACAACCCGATGGCCGCGATGTACAAGGTCGTCAACGAGCACATCCGACCGCCATCCGCGTCGGCCGGCGACATCGATGCGGCGCTCGACGCCATCGTGATGAAATGCCTGAATCGGGACCCGGCCCGGCGTTACGCGAATGCGGCGGCGGCGCGCGATGCGCTGACCGACTACCTCGCACCGGCGCGCGCACCGGCGACGGTCGGACGCGGTCAGCACAGCGGCGCGATCGAGTTCCTGCAGCGGCGCATGGCGCGCAAGCCGGACTTTCCGGCCATCTCGCGTCACATCGCCGAGATCAACCAGAAGTCCGGCGCCCATGAGCAGGTCCACGTCAACGACCTGGCCGCGGTGATCCTGAAGGACTATGCACTGACCACCAAGCTGTTGCGCGTGGTCAACTCGGCGACCTATGCGCAGTACGGCGGCTCGATAAGCACGGTCAGCCGCGCGGTCGTGATTCTGGGCTTCGAACAGGTCCGCGCGCTGGCGCTCGGTCTGGTCATATTCGAACATCTGCGTAACGGCGACCAGGCCGAAGCGCTCAAGGACGCCGCCTGCCATTCGTTCCTGAGCGGCATGCTGGCCAAGGAGGTGTGCCTGGCGCAGCAGCGGCCGTCGCTCGGCGAGGAAAGCTTCATCGGCGCCATG
>CAYPJK010000705.1:0-1540 GCA_964411025.1 uncultured Nevskia sp. | reverse complement strand
TGATCACCGCCGCCTTGGTGATCGAGTAGATGCCCTGGTACATGCCCGGCTTCACACCGTTGATCGAGGCGATGTTGACGATCGCGCCACCGCCGCTCTTCTTCATCAGCTTGGAGGCCAGCGCCGCCAGCTCGAAATAGCCCTTGATGTTGACCTGCAGGGTCTTGTCGACCTTCGACATCTCGGTGTCGCTGATATGGCCGAAGTAAGGATTGGTGGCGGCGTTGTTGACCAGGATGTCGAGCCTGCCGAGGCCGGATTCGATCTCGGCCATCAGTGCCTTCAGTGCGGCCGATTCGCCCTGGTGCGCCGCGATCGCAGTGGCTTTGCCGCCGCTGGCGACGATGCTGGCAGCAACCACGTCGAGGTCTTCCTGCTTGCGGCTGGAAATCACCACGTGCGCGCCCTGTTCGGCCAGCAGCCGGGCAGTGGCTTCGCCGATGCCGCGCGAGGCGCCGGTGATCAGCGCGACCTTGCCGGTCAGATCGAAAAGTTGAGTCGCCATGGCCGCTCCGGGTCGATAATCGTGATTGCGAGCCGCGAGTTTAGCCGCAGCGATCCTCCGGCGAAGCGCTGGCGATCACCACTCGACAACCGGGGGCAGGCATGACCGAGCAGGGCTTCCAGGCGCTGGTCCAGCGTCTCACCGGACGCGCCCAGCGGCACCCAGCGCGGTTCCGGCTGGAAGTGTTCGCGCTGGCGGCAGCCGGCTACCTCTATGTGCTGCTGCTGGTGGTGCTGGCACTGCTGAGCAGCCTGGTGCTGGTGGTGATCTGCTTTCTGCAGCCGATCCTGCTGGTCAAGCTGCTGAAGATCATCTGGCTGCCGATCTGGTTCTCGTGGTCGGTGCTGAAGTCGATCTGGGTGCGCTTCGATCCGCCGCAGGGCCGGCCGCTGAAGCCGGCCGAGGCGCCGGCACTGTTTGCCGAGATCGCGCGCATTCGTGCCGCGATTCCCGGTCCGAAGCCGCATCAGGTGCTGGTCACCGACGACTACAACGCCGCCGTCGCCCAGCATGCGCGGCTCGGCGCGCTCGGCGGGTGGCGCAACTATCTGATCCTGGGGCTGCCGATGATGTCGGCGATGTCGCCGGATCAGTTCCGCGCCGTGCTGGCCCACGAGTTCGGCCACTTCGGCGCCGGCGATTCGCGGCTCACCGGCCGCATCTACCGCATGCGGGTGCTGTGGGCGCGGCTGCAGCAGCAGTTCGATCAGCGCGGCGGCTTTTTCTTCCGGCGCTTCTTCGCCTGGTTCGGGCCGAAGTTCAACGCCTATTCGTTCGTGCTGGCGCGGGCGCAGGAGTACGCAGCCGATGCCGCCAGTGCCCGGCTGGTCGGCACCGTGCCGGCGGCCGAAGCGCTGGTGATCGCCCAGATCGGACACGACTATCAGGAAAGCCAGGTCTGGCAGCCGGTCTGGCAGCAAGCCATCCACGACAACCTTCCGGCCGCCCCGCTCACCGACGTGAAGTTCCTCGACCACGACGACCTGTTCGAGGAGCCGTTGGCCGATCTGTCCTACCGCGACTTCGCCACGGCGT
>CAYPJK010000704.1:0-1542 GCA_964411025.1 uncultured Nevskia sp. | reverse complement strand
TGGAGTTCTACCAGGCCTACGCGGACTACCTGGAAGCGATGGACCTGGTCGAAACGCTGATCCGCAGCGCCGCGCTGGCCACGCTCGGCACCACGAAGCTGACCTACCAGGATGTCGAATTCGACCTCGCCGAACCATTCCGGCGCGTGTCGATGAAGGATGCGGTGGCCGAGCGCAACCCGACGCTGGACGCGGCACGCCTGTTCGATCGCGACTACCTCGCCGATGCCTGCAAGGCGCTGCACATCCTGGTCAAGCCGGAGTACGGCGCCGGCAAGCTGCTGACCGAAATCTTCGAGAAGACGGTCGAAGCCAAGCTGATCCAGCCGACCTTCATCATCGAATACCCGACCGAGGTCTCGCCGCTGGCGCGTCGTTCCGACGCCAACCCGGAGGTCACCGACCGCTTCGAATTCTTCGTCGGCGGTCGCGAAGTCGCCAACGGCTTTTCCGAGCTGAACGACCCGGATGACCAGGCCGACCGCTTCCGCCGCCAGGTCGAAGCCAAGGACAGCGGCGACGATGAAGCGATGCTGTTCGACGCCGACTACATCCGCGCGCTCGAATATGGTCTGCCGCCAACCGCCGGCGTCGGCATCGGCATCGACCGTCTGGTGATGTTCCTGACCGACTCGCCGTCGATCCGCGACGTGCTGCTGTTCCCGGCGATGCGGCCGGAAGCCTGAGCGATCCGTCCGGCCTCATGCCCGCGAGCTTGAGTCAGCGATAAGCCGTCAGCGCCGTCCGCGGCGCGCGTCAGAAATACGTTGGACCCGCCCGCGGGCCTAGTTGCGGCTGCGCTCGCGACGCTCGGCGACGGTCAGCGTCGGGTCAAAGCCGTCGGCGGCTTCGGCGGCGGTCGGCTGGCGCGGGAACAGGCTGTAGCGTGCCGGGCGGACGCGGATGGCGTCGCCGGCCGGCCCGCGCGGCCCGGCCGGGTGCGGGGGGGGGGGGTGGGTATCGATGGCGTCGCGGCGGGTGAGCAGCCGGTGGCCGAGCCGCAGCCGCAGGCCGGTGCGCTGGATTTCGACGACGGTGCCGGCGAGCGCGGCGGCATCGTTGTCGTCGGCAACGCGCAGTTCGTTCGGCCGCGTGTAGACGTTGACCGGGCCTTCCGGTGCTGCGCCGGCTTCGGCGAGCACGGCGGTGGCGCCGTTCAGCAGCAGCGCGCCGCGTTCGACGCGCGCCGGCAGCACGTTCGGCGTGCCGAGGAAGTCGTAGACGAACGGGGTGGCGGGCGCGTCCCAGACCTGGTCGGTGGTGCCGACCTGCTCGATGACGCCGCGATTCATCACGACGACGCGGTCAGCCAGTTCCAGCGCTTCTTCCTGATCGTGGGTCACGAAGATCGTCGTGTAGCCGGTTTCGCGGTGCAGCTGGCGCAGCCAGCGGCGCAGGTCCTTGCGGACCTTGGCGTCGAGCGCGCCGAACGGCTCGTCGAGCAGCAGCACGCGCGGCTCGATCGCCAGCGCCCGGGCCAGCGCCACGCGCTGCTTCTGGCCGCCGGACCGCTGCGCCGGGTAGCGCTGTTCCAGGCCGCCG
>CAYPJK010000703.1:0-1548 GCA_964411025.1 uncultured Nevskia sp. | reverse complement strand
CCGACATCGTCGTGCTGGCGACCAAACCGCAGCAGGTTGCGGACGCGATCCGCGGGCTCGCGCTGTCCATCGACGCCACGCTGATCTCGATCTGCGCCGGCGTCCGCATCGCAAGCCTCAGGGCGCTGATCGGCACCGGCGGCTGGAGCGGCGCGATCGTCCGGGCGATGCCGAACACGCCGGCACTGTTCGGCGCAGGCATCACCGGCCTCCATGCCTCCGAAGGTGCGCCGCCCCGCGCCCGGATGCAGGCGGAAACGGTGCTCAAGGCGGCCGGTCAGGTCTGCTGGGTCGACACCGAACCGCTGATGGATGCAGTGACCGCCGTCTCCGGCAGCGGTCCGGCCTACTTCTTCCTGCTGACCGAGGCGATGGCCGAGGCCGGCGTGGCACTGGGCCTGACGCCCGCCGACGCCAGGGCGCTGGCGCTGCAGACCTTCATCGGCGCCGCCAAGATGGCCGCGGGTACCGGCACCGACGTCGCCACGCTGCGCGCTCAGGTCACCTCGAAGGGCGGCACCACACAGGCGGCGCTCGAAAGCCTTGAAGCGGCCGGATTCCGCCGCATCCTTGGCGACGCACTGCAGGCCGCCGACCGCCGGGGCGCGCAGCTCGGCGACGAACTCGCCGCGACGATCTGACCCAAGACCTGACGAGGGCCGCACCATCATCAACGTCATCTACAGCCTGTTCACCACCCTGCTGGATCTGGTGATCTGCGCGTTCCTGCTGCGCGTGCTGCTGCAGCTGGTCAAGGCCAACTTCTACAACCCGATCTCGCAGCTGATCTGGAAGATCACCCAGCCGGCGACGATGCCGCTGGTGCGCTTCGTGCCGCGCGTCCGCAATGTCGACACGCCGGCCGTGCTGGTGCTGGCGGTAGTGGCGCTGCTCGACATCTGGATCGTTGCCAGCCTGTACGGCCAGTCGCTGCCGTTGTCGACCATCGCGGGACTCGCGGCGCTGAAGGTGATCAGCCTCGGCCTGCGGATCTTCACCTTGAGCCTGCTGGTGGTGACGATCCTTTCCTGGGTCGGGCCGGGCGTGTCGAACCCGGCCGCCAACGTGCTGTGGAGCCTGACCGAGCCGGTGCTGAAGCCGGTGCGCCGGGTGATTCCGCTGGTCGCAGGCCTCGACCTGTCGCCGATCCCGGTGATGATCCTGTTCCAGGCGCTGGACACGTGGATGCGCGCGCTGCTGGGCCTGTTCCACTGATGGCCGTGACTGCGGATTCGGTCGGCGTCGTCACGCCGCGCAGGATCGCCATCGCCACGCCGCTGCTGCTGGCCTGTGGCCGCGTGCTGCCGGGCTTCGAGCTGATGGTGGAAACCTACGGCACGCTCAACGCGGCCCGCTCCAACGCCGTGCTGATCTGCCACGCGCTGTCCGGCGACCATCACGCCGCCGGCTTCCATTCCGCCGACGACCGCAAGCCCGGCTGGTGGGATTCGGCGATCGGCCCCGGCAAGCCGATCGACACCAACCGGTTCTTCGTCGTCTGCCTGAACAACCTGGGCGGCTGCCGCGGCTCCACCGGCCCGACGACCG
>CAYPJK010000702.1:0-1552 GCA_964411025.1 uncultured Nevskia sp. | reverse complement strand
CGAGGCATGTCAGGGGGGGCGGAAATGAACAGAAGAATCGTGGTCGTTGGCGCAGGCACTGGCGGGCTGGCCACGCTGTCGGCGCTGAGACAATTGCCGGAACGGCACAACTTCGACATCACGGTGATCGAACCGTCCGACTATCACTACTACCAGCCGCAATGGACGATGGTCGGGGCCGGGCTGTTCCCGCGCGAGGTGACGCGCCGGCGCACGGTCGATCTCATTCCAGAAGGTGTGAACTGGGTCAACCAGGCGGTGGCCGAATTCCTGCCGGGCGAGAACCAATTGACCACCGCTGACGGCACGCGCATCGATTACGATTATCTCGTGGTGGCGGCTGGCCTGACCCTCGATTGGCACAAGATCGAGGGCCTGCCCGGCAATCTGGGCAAGTACGGGCTGTGCAGCAACTACAGCTACGACTCGGTCGCGTCGACCTGGGAGAACATTCGCAACTTGCGCGAAGGCACCGCGATGTTCACGTTTCCGCCTCCGCCGATCAAGTGTGCCGGCGCACCGCAGAAAATCATGTACCTGGCCGAGGATCATTTCCGGCGCTCGGGCACGCGCGGCCAGATCAAGGTCGCCTACCGCTGCGCCGCCGACGGTATCTTCGCCGTCAAGAAGTATGCCGAGGCCTTGAACGCGATCTGCGGCGCGCGTGACATCGACACGCAGTTCGGCTGGAAACTGGTCGCGGTCGACGCGCCGGCGCGCAGCGCGACCTTCGAGCACACCAAGACTGGCGAACGCCGCAGCGAGCAGTACGGCATGCTGCACGTCACACCGCCGATGAGTGCCCCGGCAGCCGTGGCCAAGAGCCCGTTGGCCAATGCCGCCGGCTTCGTCGACGTCGACAAGGGCACGCTGCAGCATGTGCGCTACCCCAACGTGTTCAGCCTGGGCGACGCCAGCAGCCTCCCGACGTCCAAGACGGCGGCGGCGATCCGGGCCCAGTTACCCGTCCTGATCATGAACCTGGTCGCCGTCATGCACGGGCGCGCGCCGATCCATACCTACGACGGTTACACTTCGTGCCCGCTGGTCACCGGCTACGGCCGCCTGATCCTGACGGAATTCGACTACGACCTGAACCCCAAGGAAACCTTCCCGTTCGATCAGGGCAAGGAACGCTTGAGCATGTACCTGCTGAAGAAGCACGTGCTGCCGGTGTTCTACTGGAAGGCCTTGCTGGGCGGGCGGCGCTGGCCCTGGCCGATGCCCGAACCGCATCTGAAAACCCACTGACAGGCGGATGCAACGCGACAGCGCTCGCCGGCTCGCCATCGCGGTAACGGAGAACCACTCGAGATGATAGAACCTGGAAGCACGGCCGGCGCGCTCGCCGGCGGCGCCCTCATCGGTCTCGCCGCGGCGCTGCTGCTCGCGATCAAGGGGCGCATCCTCGGTGTCAGCGGCATCGCGGCCGGTCTGATCGCGCGCGACACGCCAGAACGGGGTCTGCGCGCGTTATTCATTGCCGGCATGCTGAGCGGAGCAGTCGCGGTCGGCATGCTGTGGCCGCAAGCGCTGCCCGGCGCCATTACCG
>CAYPJK010000701.1:0-1553 GCA_964411025.1 uncultured Nevskia sp. | reverse complement strand
AAGGCCCGCACCTATCTCGACGCCGGCCTGAATCCGGAATACCTGCGCTACTACTTCGCGGCCAAGCTCGCCGATGGCGTCGACGACCTTGATCTGAACCTCGACGACTTTGTCGCGCGGGTGAACAGCGACATCGTCGGCAAGTACGTGAACATCGCCAGCCGCTGTGCGCCGTTCCTGAACAAGTACTTCGCCGGAAAACTAGCGGCGACGCTGTCGCCTTCGACGGCCGAAGCACTGGCCGGCTACTTCGGCGCCAAGCCCGCGGCGGTGTTCGCCGCCTACGCCCGCCGCGACTACGCCGAAGCATTGCGCCAGACGATGGCGCTGGCCGATGCCGCCAACCAGTGGATTCAGGATGTCGAGCCGTGGTCGCTGGCCAAGCTGATCGAGCAGGGCAGCCTCGGCCCGTTCCGTACCAAGACCGGCCGCGACGTCGCATTCGCCTCGGCAGACGCCGTGCGGGCCGCGCTGCATGAGGCGACCACCGCCTTCGTCGAGATCTTCCGGCTGCTGACCGTGCTGCTGACACCGGTGCTGCCGAACCTGGCCGCCGGCGCTGTCCGCTTCCTCGGTGACACCGCCGGCCGCGATGTCGCCGCCCCGCAACTGGGCTACACGGTGCGCGCCTTCGAACCGCTGGCCACCCGCATCGACCCGGCCCAGATCAAGGCCATGATCGCCGCCTCGACCGAAAGCCTCGCGCCAACCGAGGCCCCGAAAGCCAAGCCGGCCAAGGCCGCGCCAGCGCCGGCCGCTGCGGCTGCGGCGGCAGCAGCCGCCGGCGACGGGCAGGCCAGCATCGAGGACTTCGGCAAGATCGACCTGCGCATCGCCCGCATCGAGCACGCCGAAGGTGTCGAGGGCGCCGACAAGCTGCTGCGCCTGCAGCTCGACCTCGGCCCGCTCGGCAAGCGTCAGGTGTTTGCCGGTATCAAGAGCGCGTATCCGCCGGAGCAACTGGTCGGCCGGCTGACCGTGATGGTCGCCAACCTGGCGCCGCGCAAGATGCGCTTCGGCCTGTCCGAAGGCATGGTGCTGGCCGCCAGCAACGACGAGGGCGGGCCGTTCCTGCTGGCGCCGGACGACGGCGCGCAGCCCGGCATGAAGGTCAAGTGAGGTGCTGGCGGCCGGCGACGCGACGTTCGCGGCGCGGCTGTACTGCGCAGTTGCCGGCGCGACCCTGATTGCCCTCGGCCTTGCCGCCTGGGATGCCGACCACGGCAATCCGATGATCGGGGCCTTGCTCGCCGGCAGCGGCCTGTTCCTGGTCGCCGGCACTTTCGGCCGGCCGTCACGGCTGGTGTCGATGTTGTCGATCTGCGCCCTGCTGGCCGGCGGCGCGTTCGTTTCCGGCCTCGGTTTCCTGGTGCTGGCGCAGGCCATGCCGACCGGGCAGCAGCTTGGCGTACTAGTCTTGAAGCTCGGTGCGGCACTGCTGGCGATACGGCTGGCGCGCCGGATGTACCGGCCGCCGCCGTGATGGCGCCGCCGCCGGCCGCCGCGCGCGCCGCGCAGCTCGATGCGCTGCTGCCGCAGACCCAGTGCCGCCG
>CAYPJK010000700.1:0-1554 GCA_964411025.1 uncultured Nevskia sp. | reverse complement strand
GATCGAAGCGCTTCACGGCCTTCATCAGGCCGATGTTGCCTTCCTGGATCAGGTCCGACAGCGGCAGGCCGTAACCCTGGTAGCCGCGGGCAATGTGGACGACGAAACGAAGATTGGACAGCACCAGTTTCTGCGCCGAGGCGAGGTTGCCTTGGTCATGCAGTTCATGGGCGAGCTTCTGTTCCGCCTCCGGCGTCAGCAGCGGAATCTGGCTGACCGACCGGATGTAGGTATCGAGGCTGCCGGCCAGCGGCACCGGCAGCGCTGAAGAGCGTTGCGAAAGCGCAAGAGCAGTCATGGTGTATCCCCCCGAAAAGTGATCGAGATGTTAGCACTCGCATTTTTGGAGTGCTAAGCCGGCAAGAAGTTCAATCGACATTCGGTCTGTCGATAGTCTTTCTGCATCGCGGCGCAGGCCGGGATCGCCCTTCCCGATGATCCGCGCCGTGGGGCGCAGACCGCCGGATGCCCGCAGTCAGCGCGGCTCGATCGCGCCGAGGTGACGGCTGACCGTCCAGAGTGCCGCCAGCCAGCCGAGTGCGGCGCCGGCTCCGAACACGGCGAACACCGTGTCCGCACCCGGCGAACCGGCGCCCGTGCCGATGCCGTACAGCCCGGACAGCGTCTGGGCCGGCCCGGCCAGCGCCAGCCCCGCTCCGAACACCATCAGGCAGGCGAGCAGCGCGCCGCTCAGGCCGTACCAGAGTCCGGTGTACAGGAATGGCCGGCGGATGAAGGCATCCGAGGCACCGATCAGCTTCAGCACCAGGATTTCCTCGCGCCGCGAGGCGATGTCGAGGCGGATGGTGTTGGCGACCACCACCAGCACCGCCAACGCCAGCGCTCCGGCGATCAACAGGATCAGCCGCTCGATGACGGCCAGGATCGCGTACAGCCGCTCCAGCCATTCGCGGTCCAGCCGCGCGCTGTCGACTTCCGGCAGCCGGGTCAGCGCGTCGAGCAGGGCCTCGGCCTGCGCCTTCGGCAGCGCTGCATCCGGCGTCGCGACGATGGTCGCCGGCAGCGGGTTGTCGCTGAGCATGTCGAGCGCTTCGCCGAAGCCGGAGTGGGCCTTGAATTCGGCCAGTGCGGCATCGCGGGAGATGTATTTCGCTTCGCCGATCCCCGGCTTGTGCGCGATGGCGGCGTGCAGCTGGCGGCCGGCGGCCTCGTCGATGGTGTCTTTCAGGAACAGCGACACGCGCAGCGAGCCCTTGAGGCCCGATGAGGCGGTGTCGAGCCCGCCCAGCACGGCGTACAGCCCGGCCGGCAGCGCCAGGGTGATGCCGATGACCAGCGCCGTCAGCAAGGTACCGAATGGCCGGCGCGCCAGCTGATCGAGGGTCGCGGAGATCGCCCGCGTGTGGTCGAGCAGCCAGCGCGAGCCGGCGGCCGGTGCGGTGCGGACCCGCTTGGCGCCGCTCACGAGAGGCTCCCGGCATCGCCGTCGTCGTCGACCAGCTGGCCATCCTGCAGGCTCAGGATCCGGTGCGGCAGGCGGCGGATCAGCCCCAGTGCATGGGTCGCCACCAGCACGCTGACGCCGACCTCGTT
>CAYPJK010000699.1:0-1554 GCA_964411025.1 uncultured Nevskia sp. | reverse complement strand
CCGTTGCGCAGCCGACACCCGGTCGCGCTCTTCGCGCGGCACCAGGTGCACGAACGGGTCGAGTGCCAGGATCTCGTCATGGCCGTAGCCCAGCTTCTCCGCCTCGGCATTGCAACTGATGAGGCGGCCGGTGATGTCCTGCACGAAGACGATGACGTCGGCTGAATCCAGCACCTGGGTGACGAAGTCGCGCTGCTGGCGCAACTTCGCCTGGCTGGTGAGGATGCGCCGACCGAGGATGCCGGCGATCAGCGCGAGGCCGAGGCCGGCGGCGGCGATCACCGCGATGATGAGGATGAGGCTCGGCCGCACGGCGCTCGACACCACCGAACGCGGCAGCGAGACAACCACCATCAGCGGGAAGTCTTTCACCTGGCTGAGATAGGCGATGCTGGGCGTGCCGTCGGCGGTGGTCCAGCTCTCGCGATCGCCGTCGCCCGCGGAAGCGCCGGAGCCTGAGGTCACGAACGACATCGGCGCCGTCGCCGCGCCGCCGGCATCGTCGATCATCAGCACCCCATCGGTGCGATAGAGCGCGACATGCTGATCGACGGCCGGGCGCACGAGGCGATAGCGCTCGGCGAACACCGGCGCATCCACCACCAGCGTGATGACACCGGTCAGCTTGCCGGCGCCGGTCACCACCGGCCGCGTGATCGGAAAGGCCCAATTGTCTGTGCCGACAAGGCGGAACGGCGCGCCCATGGCAAGCCCGGCCTCGGGATGCTTGCTGTAGAAATCGAACAGCGGCCGCGGATCAAAACCGGTGGTGGGCACCGCGAAACTGTCGCGCGTCACCATGCGCACGGTGCCTTCCTGGTTGCTGACGATCACGCTCTGCACCACCGGTAGGCCGGCGAGGCGCGGCTGGATGCGCTCCTGCAACCGGGCGCTGGAATAGGCGTCGAGCACGTCCGAACGCGCCAGCCAGGTGCTGGTGAGGTCGAGCACGTTGTCGAGCTGGCGCAATTCCCAGGTGGTCTGTTCGGTGACGGCGCGGGCCAGCCGCTGCAGGTTGGCGCGGCTGTCGTCGTATTCGGCGCGGTAGAGCTGCCAGCCGGCGGCGATGGCGCCGACCGCGGTCAGGGCCAGAACGAACGACAGCAGCAGGGCGAGGGCGCGGCGAGTGCGCCGCTGCTCGGCGTCATAGGTTTCAATGGGCCGATCGCGTTCCGTCATCGGGTCTTATTGACCGTTCCTCGGGTAACCCAGCTGGCCCCTTTGCCCCAGGCCAGAGCGCATTCTCGACCGCAAACTGTGGATAATTGGTTTACCCGTGAAGTCATTGTTAAATTTCAAGGCACAGCATGGTTAACGCGACCATTGCCCATGGACCTATTGGTTCGCAAAGCGGTTTCCGGCATCGCAATGCGATCCGCACATTATGGTGGTGAAGAATGGTTAAGATTGTTAAGGGCAGGGACCGTCGCTTGGGTCGAGAACATCAGCCATATAGGACTGGATGGCGCTGGCCCGGCGCTTGATATAGGCGCTGGGTTTTCCGGCGGAGGAGCGCAGCGGGCTCGGCAGCACCGCCGCCAGCAAGGCCGCCTC
>CAYPJK010000698.1:0-1558 GCA_964411025.1 uncultured Nevskia sp. | reverse complement strand
CGGCCGGGTTTCCGTGTTGTAGACCTCCGTGATGCGGCCCTGCTGCCAGGCCGTGCGGATCACGCCCAGCGCGGTGCCGTGGCCGCCCGTGGCCAGCGCGCCGGTGTTGCAATGGGTCAGCACGGCGGAGCCCGGTGTGATCAGTTCGGCCCCGAACTGGGCCATCGTCAGGTTCTGGCGCAGGTCCTCGTCGAAGATCGCCACCGCCTCGGCTTCCAGCCGCGCGACATCGCCGGTCCAGACGCCGCGCATCCGCTGCAGCGCCCAATGCAGGTTGACGGCGGTCGGCCGCGAGGCGGCGAGCACGCGCTCGGCCTCGTCAAAACGGGCGGCATCGGCACGAACGGCCAGCACCAGCCCGAACGCGGCGGCAATCCCGATGGCCGGCGCACCACGGACCACCATGTCGTGGATCGCGGCTGCGGTGTCGGCGGCCGTGCGGCAATCGATCCAGCGTTCTTCGGCTGGCAGCAGGCGCTGGTCGAGCAGTTGCAGCACACCGCCTTGCCAGCGGATCGCCTGCACGCTCTTCGTGGGTTCGGTCATTGCATCGGGTATCGGTTTTGCGGGCCCGCATTCTAGCCTCGCGCCCGTCTGGGGCCGTCATCGGCAGGCCGATGTCGAGATGCCAAACTAGCGTCCTTCCGAACCCGATGAACCCCATGCAAACCATCGACCTGCTGGTCTTCCCGAAGTGGCTGGTGCCGATCGAACCCGAAGGCGTGGCGCTGGTCGAGCACGCGCTGGCAATTCGCGACGGCCGCATCGTCGACATCCTGCCGGCCGCTTTCGCGCGCCAGACCTACCAGCCGGCCGATACGCTGGAACTGCCCGAGCACGCGCTGATGCCGGGCCTCGTCAATGGCCACACGCACTCGGCGATGGCGCTGATGCGCGGCCTCGCCGATGACCTGCCGCTGATGGACTGGCTGAACCACCACATCTGGCCGACGGAAGCCGCCGTGGTCAGCCGCGCGTTCTGCATCGACGGCGTGCGGCTGGCCTGCGCCGAGATGATTCGCGGCGGTACCACCTGCTTCAACGACATGTACTTCTTCCCCGACGCGACCGCCGAAGTTGCGGCCGCCGTCGGCCTGCGGGCGACGATCGGCCTGCTGCTGATCGACTTCCCGACCGCCTGGGCGACGGACGCCGACGACTACATCCGCAAGGGGCTCGACGTCTACGAGCACCAGATCCGCCGCCAGCCGCTGCTGCGCGCAGCCTTCGCGCCGCATGCGCCGTACACGGTGTCGGACGCGCCGCTGCTGAAGATCCGCGCGCTGGCCACCGAGATGGGCCTGCCGATCCACATGCATGTGCACGAGACGGCAGATGAGGTGAATCAGGCGCTGGCTGGCCCGGATGGCCGCCGGCCGCTGGCGCGGCTGAAGGCGTTGGACCTATTGGGCCAAGACTTCATCGCCGTGCACATGACCCAGCTCAGCGACGAGGAGATCGCCGACTGCGGCCGGCTCGGGATGAGCATCGCCCACTGCCCGGAATCGAACCTGAAGCTGGCCAGCGGCATCGCACCGATCGCGAAACTCATCGCCGC
>CAYPJK010000697.1:0-1558 GCA_964411025.1 uncultured Nevskia sp. | reverse complement strand
GTGTCATTGGGGATTGCGGCGCTGTTCACGCTGCAGGGGTTCTGGCCGATCCTGCCGTTCGCGGGGCTGGAACTGGCGGCGCTGGGTCTGGCGCTGTACGTCAGCCTGAAACGCAACCGCTATCGGGAAGTGATCGCATTCGAGGGGAACCGGGTGCGGATCGAATGCGGGATGGGCGGTGAGGGCGCACGGCTGTCGATCGACTGGCCGAGGTCGTCGACGAGAGTCTTGCTGGAGCAGGGGATACACCGGAACGACCCGACGCGGCTGTGTCTGTATAACGGCTCGCGGCGGCTGATCCTGGGACGATGCCTCACGGACGAGGATCGAGAACAGCTCGCAGCGCGGCTGCGGGTGCTGGTACTGGCCGGATGGCGTGTTGCCCCGCTTGCAGAGGCGGAAGACATGGCACCGGATGGCAACTGATTTCCAAACTTTTGGGTTGAAAGTCGATATGTCGAACCTGATTCGCGGCCTGCGTGGCCTGTTGCTCGCGACCGCTGGCGTCGCCGGAAGCTTCGCAGCCCGTGCTGCGGACACCATGGAACACGCCTACTGGAACCTGCCGAAAGGCGTGACCGACATCAGCCACGAGGTCTGGCATCTGCACATGGCCGCGTTCTGGGTCTGCGTTGGGATCGCGGTGGTGGTGTTCGGCGTGATGTTCTATTCGATCTTCGCCCATCGCCGCTCGAAGAATCCGGTCCCGGCGACGTTCCACCATTCGACCACCGTCGAGATCATCTGGACGATCATCCCGTTCGTGATCCTGATCGGCCTCGCCGTGCCGGCTGCCGCCAAGCTGATCAAGCAGTACGACTCGCGCAACTCGGATCTGACCATCAAGATCACGGGTTACCAGTGGAAGTGGCAGTACGAGTATGTCGGCGAAGGCGTCAGCTTCTTCTCGACGCTCGACGCCAAGTCGAACGAGGCGCGTCAGCTGGGTTCGGGCATCGACCCGAAGACGGTCGACCATTACCTGCACAACGTCGACAACTACCTCGTGCTGCCGGTCGGCAAGAAGGTGCGCTTCCTGCTGACCTCGAACGACGTGATCCACGGCTGGTGGGTGCCGGATCTGGCGATCAAGAAGGACGCCATCCCGGGCTTCATCAACGACATGTGGACCCAGATCAACGAGCCGGGCATCTACCGCGGCCAGTGCACTGTGCTGTGCGGCCGCGACCATGGCTTCATGCCGGTGGTCGTGGAAGCCAAGAGCGAAGCCGACTACGCCGCCTGGCTGAAGTCGAAGAAGGGTGGTGAGGAAGTGGCTGCCGCTGCGGCGCCGACCGCGACCGATGCCGCCGTCGACGCTCCGGCCGCTGCGCCTGCGGAAGCGGCTCCGGCTGCCGCCGAAGCGGCGCCGGTTGAAGTTGCGGCCGCGACGCCGGCTGCGGCTCCGGCCGCTGCCCCGGCAGCGGACGCCGGCAAGAAGCTGTATCTCGGCAACTGCGCGGCCTGCCATCAGGCCACTGGCGCGGGCATGCCGCCGGCCTTCCCGGCGCTGACCGGTTCGAAGGTCGCCACCGGTCCGGCTGCCGGTGTCATCACC
>CAYPJK010000696.1:0-1561 GCA_964411025.1 uncultured Nevskia sp. | reverse complement strand
CTGGTGCATGCGGATAGTGCCGTAGCTGCCGTTGTTCACGACGACGAAGATCACCGGCGCGTTGTATTGCACGGCGGTCGCCAGTTCCTGGCCGTTCATCATGTAGCAGCCATCGCCGTTGAACGAGACCACCATGCGGCCGGGCGCGGTCAGCTTGGCCGCGATCGCGGCGGGCACGCCATAGCCCATCGAGCCGTTGGTCGGCGCCAACTGGGTGCGGAACCGGCGATAGCGATGGAAGCGGTGGATCCAGGTGGCGTAGTTGCCTGCTCCGTTGGTGAGGATCGCGTCGGCCGGCAGGCATTGCTGAAGCCAGTCCACGATCTCGCCCATCTGCACCGGGCCTTCGACCTTCGGCGTCGTCGTCCACTCGAGGTAATCGGCGCGCGCGGCCTTGGTCTCGTTGTCCCAGGCGCGCGCGGGCACGGGGCCGAGCGCCTTCGCCATCGCCGCGAACTCCGCCATGCCGGCATTGATCGGCAGCACGGCTTGATAGACGCGGCCGAGTTCCTCGGCGCTGGGATGGACATGGACCAGCTTCTGCCGGGGAACGGGGATGTCGAGCAGTGTGTAGCCGGAGGTGGTCATCTCGCCGAGGCGGGCGCCGACGACGATCAGCAGGTCGGCATTCTTCACGCGCTCCGCCAGCTTGGGATTGATGCCGATGCCGACATCGCCGGCATAGTTCTGATGGCCATTGTCGAACAGGTCCTGGCAGCGGAACGAGCAGCCGACCGGCAGGTTGGCCGCCTCGGCGAAGGCGCGGATGTCGGCGACGGCTTCGGCCGACCAGCCGCCGCCGCCCAGGATCATGAAGGGACGCTTGGCCTCGTCGAGCCGGTCGCGCAGGTCGTGCATCTGGGCGGCGCTGGGCGATGGCTGGACTGGCTTGTAGCGGCCGGCGTCGGCGACGTCGACGCGGTCGGTCAGCATGTCCTCCGGCAGGGCCAGCACCACCGGCCCCGGCCGGCCGTTGACCGCCCGGTGGAAGGCCTGGCTGACATATTCCGGGATGCGGGCCGCATCGTCGATTTCGGCAACCCATTTGGTCATCGGGCCGTACATGCGGCGGAAGTCGATTTCCTGGAACGCCTCGCGCTCCACCTGGTCGCGCGCGACCTGGCCGATGAACAGGATCATCGGCGTCGAATCCTGGAAGGCGGTGTGGACGCCGATCGAGGCGTTGGTCGCGCCGGGGCCGCGGGTGACGAAGCAGATGCCGGGCCGGCCGGTCAGCTTGCCGTACGCCTCGGCCATGTAGGCGGCGCCGCCCTCCTGCCGGCAGACGATGAGCTTGATCTCCGGCGCGTCGTGCAGGGCGTCGAGCGCCGCCAGGTAGCTTTCGCCCGGGACGCAGAACGCGGTGTCGACGCCGTGGACCTTCAGCTGGTCGATGAGGACCTGGCCGCCGGTGCGCAGATTGCTGGAGGTCGCCATGAAACGTCCTTTGCCTGAACTGGCAGTGACATAGCCGAGCGGGGCAGCGGCGGCAAGGAAGCCGGGCCCGTCGGAATTCCCGGATCGACCGGCAAAGGGGCGGCGGACCGGCCGATCGCCTAGG
>CAYPJK010000695.1:0-1565 GCA_964411025.1 uncultured Nevskia sp. | reverse complement strand
GTTCAAGCGGTCGATCGTCACGCGCTGAGTACCGGCGATTGCGGCTTTCGAGATCTGATGTGATGGACCTGGCGGCGGCCTCCTGTGGCCGCCGCCGGGCTTCCCTGCCGGGTGATTCATGGTGTCTTCGCGGCGCGATCGTGCTGCCGAGACGCCATCAATGACCACGGCCCTGCAGCGCCCGCAGTCCGAAGATGGTTGCCTGAACGATGCCGACCCGTCGCCGCTCGACGGCTATCGGCATCCTGCCTGTTCATCACGGCTCGAAGACGAGTTCCGGCGCATGAACGCACTGGACCGGTGGCGGACACGCCGTCGCCGCCGCGCTTCACCCTGCATTCCGCTTACCGCCCCGAGACCGATGACGATGCCCATTCCACACGACCACGATTGCACGATGCCGCCCACCGGACGGCGCTCCCTGCTCCGATCGGCGGCCGGCCTGTTCGGTGCGCTGCTGCTGCCGAAGCTCGCCGTCGCGGGCGACGATCTGTGGACCACGTTCCAGACGCCGGCGGCTTTTCTGGCCGAGGCCTTCGGTGCGCCGCCGGCGCCCAGCGTGCTGGTGCTTGATGCCGCCATGCAGGCGCAGATCGGTACCGTGTTCGGCCGCGCCTATCCGCAGTCGCAGCTGCGCTACTGGAAAGCCAACGGCCGCAGCGCCTGGATCCTGGACGACATCGGCAAGCAGGGCTACCAGATCACCACCTCGGGCTTCGTGGTCAAGGATCACAGCATCGATTTCGCCCGGGTGCTGATCTATCGCGAATCGCGCGGCGAGCAGGTCGCCGAGGGTTCGTGGCTGAAGAAGCTCAGCGGCCGCAAGCTGGCGGGGACGACGCTCGACCAGAACGTCGACAACATCTCCGGCGCCACGTTGTCGGTGAAGATGATGCAGCGCATGGCCGCCACGGCGCTGGTGCTCGACACGCTCGCGAAGGCCTGACCATGTCCGCTCAATCGACGGTCGATAACAAGACGCCGGTCGCTTCGGAAGCGGCGGCTGTGGCCATCCCGGTGACCGTCGCCCGTGCGGCGCCCAGCGCTCCGGCGAAGGCCAAGGCGCACCCGTCGCTGACGGCGCTGCTGCGCAAGTGGCATCAGCGCATCGGGCTGACGGCGGCAGTGTTCGTGCTGTGGCTTGGCGCCAGCGGCACCATCCTGAGCCGCAGTGACCAACTTGGCTTCGATGCCATGCGGCTGAACTGGAACTGGCTCACCGCCTGGTACGGGCTCAGTGCCGAGCCGCCGCGCATGGGCTTCGAGGCGGCCGGCCACTGGATGGCGGCGACCAAGGAAAACACGCTGCTCGACGCCCGCGAGGTCGAGCCGCGTATCGCGCCGCCGATCGGCCTGGTGACGCTCCACGGTCCGACCGGCACCCAGCTGGTGATCGGCACCGCCGACAGCCTGGTGATCACCAGCCCGGACGGGGCCCGGGTCGACGAACTGCGCGCGCCGATCCTGCCGGTGTCGTCGTTGCGGCGGATCGGACGGACCACCGAAGGCGGCATCGCCGTGCAGGATTTCGATGCCTACGAAAGCCGCGATGGCGGTATCAGCTG
>CAYPJK010000694.1:528-1568 GCA_964411025.1 uncultured Nevskia sp. | reverse complement strand
TTGACGTAGGTCTCGATCAGGATCGAGATCAGGTTGGCGCCGTTGAAGGCGGTGTTGATGCGCTCGAAATCGCGCCGCACCGGGTTCTCCGGCGAGAAGGCCTCGATGAAGTCGGCCCCGGTCTTGATGCGTGTGGCAAACCAGGCGTCGAGCGGGATCAGCGCCAGGGCGAGACCGATGATCCAGCCGCGGCGGCGGACGTCGAATTCGGCCAACCGGGCACCCCAGCGGGCGAAGCGCGCCTCGGCGAGCGGCGGTTGCCGCGTGCTGCCGGACAAGGACAGCACCGCGGGCAGCCAGGTCAGCACCAGCAGCACGGCAAAGCCGACACCGAGTATCGAAAGCAGCGCGAATTGACGGATCGCGGGCAGCGGGTTCAGCAGCAGGGCGACAAAACCAAAGATCGTGGTCGCGGCCGACAGCAGCAGGCCCGGACTGGCGCGCAACAAGGTCCACGCCAGGCGGTCGCGCGCTGTGGTCAGGGTCGCTTCCTGCTGCGCCTGAAAATGCGTGGACAACAGGTAGATGACGAACGACAGTCCGATGATCACGCACAGCGCGGGCACCAGGGCCGTGATCAGGTTGAACGGGATGTTGAGCACCACGGCGGCGGCGAGCGTCCAGACCAGCGACAGCCCGACCGCAGTGCCGGCGGCCAGCGCGGCCCGCAGACTGCGGAAGGTGACCAGCAGCAGGCCAAGTATCAGCGCGAACACCACCGGAACGGTGAAGCGCAGCGTCTTCATCAGCGCCTGCGTGGTAGCCCCGCGTGCGATGCCGGAACCGGCGATCGCCGGCGCGTCGGTCAGGCCGTGCGCACGCGTCAACTCGCGGATACGCTCGGCGTAACGCTGCGCATGGAACTCGCGGTCGTCCATCGCCGCCAGAAACAGCACGAAGGCGGCGGTGTGGCCGTCCGCCGACACCAGGGCACTGCGATAGATCGGGTTGGCGTTGAACTGCGCCGGAAAGTCGGCGATGCGCGAAGGGTCGCGGCGGGCCTGTTCGATGAAACTGCTGACATCGACCTCGTTGCCGTG
>CAYPJK010000694.1:0-518 GCA_964411025.1 uncultured Nevskia sp. | reverse complement strand
CAGCTCCTGAGTCAGTTCATCGATCTTCTCGAGATTCTGGGCGGTCCAGATGTCGGGCGAGAAATCCAGCGCCACCAGCATCGCGTCGGCATCGCCGAAGGTGTTGCGGGCGCGGTCAAAGACCTGACGGTCCGCGCCGGACGCCGGCAGCAGCCGCTCAATCGAGGGGTCAACCTGCAACGCCGGACGGTGGTTCTTCCAGTCCCAGCACTGCAGCTCCGCCAGCGCCGTGAGCGCCAGCAGGGCAAGCACCGTGCTGCGCGGCCATCGCGCCAGCTATTCACTTAGACGATGCACAGAGGTTCAGTGACCGTGGTCGCCGTCGTTCAGTCTAGTGATAGAACGTCGTCGGATTGAAGTAGCGAGACGACAGCTTGTCGTCCGAGCTGACACCGGTGACGCGCACCCGCGTGCGCGTGCCTTCCGCCGGCGTCTGCACCTCGATCTCCGCGGGGTACCAGCGCGGGCCGGACTGCTTGAAGTCTTTCGCTGCCGCCGTCAGTCGTTTGCGCACGTCC
>CAYPJK010000693.1:0-1568 GCA_964411025.1 uncultured Nevskia sp. | reverse complement strand
CGCCTGGCTCATCAGCCGCGCCTGCAGGCCGACGTGACTGTCGCCCATCTCGCCTTCGATTTCGGCCTTTGGCACCAGCGCCGCCACCGAGTCGACGACGATGCAATCGACGCTGTTCGAGCGCACCAGCATGTCGGCGATTTCCAGCGCCTGCTCACCGGTGTCTGGCTGCGAGATCAGCAGGTCCGACACGTGCACGCCAAGACGTTCCGCATACTGCGGATCAAGCGCGTTCTCGGCGTCGATATAGGCGGCTGTGCCTCCGTGCTTCTGGATCTCCGCGACGACCTGCAGGCACAGCGTGGTCTTGCCGGATGACTCGGGACCGTAGATCTCGATGACGCGGCCCTTCGGCAAGCCGCCGATGCCGAGCGCAACGTCCAGCGCCAGCGAACCGGTCGACACGACTTCGACATCGCGCGCCGGATCGTCGGCACCCATCCGCATCACTGCACCCTTGCCGAACTGTTTCTCGATCTGGCTAAGGGCGGCTTCCAGTGCCTTTTTCCGATTGTCGTCCATGGTCGTGGTACCGGTCGGTGCTGCGTTGGGCTTCGCCATCGTGATTTTCGTCTGCCTAGTGAACTGCTTACTTGCCGGCGCGCGCGAGATACTCGCCGGTACGGGTATCGACCTTCACCAGTTCGTCTTGCTGGACGAACAGCGGCACTCGCACCATTGCGCCGGTTTCGAGCTTGGCCGGCTTGCCGCCGCCGCCCGAGGTGTCGCCGCGCAGGCCGGGATCGGTTTCGGTGATCTTGAGGATCACGGTGTTCGGCGCGGCCACGCTGAGCGGCACGCCATTCCAGAGCAGCACGGTGCAGGTTTCCTCGCCCTTCAGCCACTGCTTGGCGTCGGCCATCGCAGCGTCATTGGCCTGGATCTGCTCGAAGCTGACCGGATCCATGAAGGTCCAGAACTCGCCGTCGTTGTAGAGGTACTGCATTTCCGTCTGTTCGACGTCTGCCAGTTCCCAGGTGTCCCCGGACTTCAGCGTCTTCTCGAACACGCGACCGGTCTTGAGCGCGCGGATCTTGATCGTGTTCGTGGCCTGACCCTTGCCGGGCTTGCGGTATTCGTTGTCGAGAATCGCGTACGGTTCGCCGTCGATGAGAACCTTGACGCCCGACTTCATTTCGTTGGTGCTGACAGTAGCCATGAGAGTTCCGCTGTGAGGGGTCTGGTGGTCGGATGGGCCGACCTTGCTGCGCGCACGGTTCGGCGGGGTGAAAACGGTCTTGCAGTCTAATGGATTGCCGTTTTGCCGAATACCGCTCCCACTGGCTGCTTGTGCTGTGGGGACGCCGAACGTTCCGCAGGCTTCGATTTCCAGCACCTCGAAGTTTTTTGAAAAAAGCGCTTGAGGTCTGCAGAGCACCCTCCTATACTGCGCCTCCGCTGCACGGGGCCATAGCTCAGCTGGGAGAGCGCTTGCATGGCATGCAAGAGGTCGCCGGTTCGATCCCGGCTGGCTCCACCACTTTCCAAGTGGTACATGTTTCACCGCCTCGCTGTCCCTATCGTCTAGAGGCCTAGGACACCACCCTTTCACGGTGAGAACCGGGGTT
>CAYPJK010000692.1:0-1573 GCA_964411025.1 uncultured Nevskia sp. | reverse complement strand
GCCGGCTCCACGGCGGCGAACAGCCAGCGCGTGGTGCAGTCGACGACAATCTCGGAGAAGGCGGTCGGCGAAGCGTCGCGCACCAACGACACCCTGCACAGCCTGGCCGACGCGGCGCAGCGGATCGGCGAGGTGATCAAGCTGATCAACGACATCGCCGGCCAAACCAACTTGCTGGCGCTCAATGCCACCATCGAAGCGGCGCGCGCCGGCGATGCCGGCAAGGGCTTCGCGGTGGTCGCGAGCGAGGTCAAGAACCTCGCCACCCAGACCGGCAAGGCGACCGAGGAGATCTCCTCGCAGATCGCCGCGATCCAGGCCGAGGTCGACAATTCCGTGGTCGCGATCAAGAACATCGCCGCCACCATTCACGAGATCAACACCGTATCGGGCCAGATCGCGACCGCGATGGAGCAGCAGGGCTCCGCCACGCTGGAGATCGCGCGCAACGTCCAGGAAGCCGCGCGCGGCACCGAGGAAGTCAGCGGCAACATCGACAACGTGACACAAGCCGCCGCCGAAACGGGCAGCGCCGCCGGCCAGGTGCTGGGCGCCGCCGCCGAGCTCGGCCGGCAATCGGATCTGCTGCAGAGCGAACTCGGGAAGTTCGTCGCCAGCATTCGCCGCGCCTGAACCCGTCGGGCCTGAGGAGTTCTGCCTCCGGGGTATCGGCTCGACGACACGGGGCTGGAGCGCTGCACCAGTCGCGCGCTCCGGCCCCGACCATTTTTGTGGGCAGGTGTGCAACCCCACCCCCAGCTTGGGGGAGGGGGTGTAGCGGGAAGCCCCGTTCTACAAGGTTTTCTGCGGTTCCTGGATACTGACGGTCTGCATCAGCGACTTGACGCAGCGGTCGGCGGATACGGCGTCCGCGGCTGGATTGCGCGCTTCCATATAGGCAACCTTGAGGCTGCCCTCGCTGTCGTAGAGATAGAAATCCACCACGCAATCGGCGCCGAAATACTGCCAGATCTCCGCGGGCGCGTCCTTGCGCACCTGCTTTGGCTTGCCGAGCGCGTTGGAGAGCGCGACATCGTCGATGCCGATGAAGGCGGCCGGATCGGTGGAGAGCATCGGCGCCGCCGGTTGGGCCGCGCTTTTCGCCTTGGTGGATGGAGAGGTGGCGGCGGTGCGATCGAGCGCGCCGTTCGCCTGGCACGCGGCGAGCAGCAGCGTGGCGCTGGTCAGCGCGATCCATCTGAGCGATCTTGGGCCAATCTGGCCAGGCTGCATTTCGGCCCCCCGCCGAAAGCAAAACTGCCGGCCCAAGAAGGCCGGCAGGTCGCAACGCCGTCGAGTTAGGCGGCCGCTTCGCTGGAGCTGGCTTCGGGCAAGGATTCGAGCGTGCCCGAGATGATGCCGCCGCGCTCCACTTCAAGCTGGCCGTATTTCACTTTGCCGAACACCTTGCCGGTGGCGCGCACTGTCAAGCGCCCGTGCACCGTGAGGTCGCCGTCGAACCGGCCGCTGATGTCGGCGGATTCGATGTCGGCGGAACCCTTGAACTGGCCCGACGCCGCGATGTCGATCTGGCGGCAGTCGTTCAGCACCGCTTCGACGCGGCCTTCGACCA
>CAYPJK010000691.1:0-1577 GCA_964411025.1 uncultured Nevskia sp. | reverse complement strand
CTTCTCGCTCACCGCGAATTGCCTGATCATGCTGAAGCAGGGCGGTTGCAATGTGCTCATCACCAATCCGCGCGACATTCCGGCGCTGGTGAAGGAACTGGCCAAGCACCGGTTCACCATGTTCACCGGCGTGAATACGCTGTTCAACGCGCTGCTCAACAACGCCGAGTTCGCCAAGCTCGATTTTTCGTCGCTCAAGGTATCGCTTGGCGGCGGCATGGCGGTGCAAAAGGCCGTGGCCGAGCGCTGGAAGCAGGTCACCGGCTGCACGCTGGTCGAAGCGTACGGGCTGTCGGAGACCTCGCCCGCAGCCACCATCAATCCGCTCGATCTGGCCGAATACAACGGCACCATCGGCCTGCCCATCTCCTCCACCGACCTGGCGCTGCGCGACGATCAGGGTAACGACGTCAAGCTGGGCGATCCCGGCGAGATCTGTATCAAGGGTCCGCAGGTGATGAAGGGCTACTGGAATCGCCCGGATGAGACCGCCAAGGTGATGACCAAGGACGGCTTCTTCGCCACCGGCGACGTGGGCGTGATGGACGAGAACGGCTACGTGCGCATCGTCGATCGCAAGAAGGACATGATCCTGGTGTCGGGCTTCAACGTGTACCCGAACGAGATCGAGAACATCGTCGCGCTGCACCCGGGGGTACTCGAGTGCGCCTGCATCGGCGTGCCCGATGCGCGCAGCGGCGAAGCGGTGAAGGTGTTCGTCGTGCGCCGCGATCCGGCCCTGACCGACGCGGCGCTGCGCGCTCACTGTCAGGTGCACCTCACGGCATACAAAGTGCCGAAGGCGATCGAATTCCGCGACGCGCTGCCGAAATCCAACGTCGGCAAGATCCTGCGCAAGGAACTCCGGGGCTGAATCGGTGGTCTTCGGCGGCGGGCCTGATGTTCCCGTCATCTGCTCGCAACGCGCTGCGATCGTGCAAGATCGTCACCGTCCGGCACTGACCGCTGCATCGGAGTCGCCAGCCGCTGGTGTCCGGACGCTATCATGGCCGGACGTTGTCCCTTTCGAACAACCCCAACAAGGAGTTTCCGCAATGACGAAAACCGCTCTTGCGCTCATGCTCGGCCTCGGCGTGACGACGGCGCTGCCGACGCTGGCCGCCGGCGATCTGTCGAGAAATCCCTACGGTGCCGTGCTTGGCAGCTACGTGGTGCCGGATTCCGACCGTGACGCCGACTACGGCGTGGGCGGTACCGTCGTGTTCTACGGCAAGCCGCTGGCGGAACACCTGAACATCGAGCTCAGCGGCTTCGGCAACACGCTGCGACGGACTTCCGATAACGGCGACGACACCCAGTTCGGTCTCGGCATCGACTTCGTCGTGCCGCTGGTCAAGGGCCCGGTGCGGCCGTTCCTGCTGGTCGGCGCCGGCGGCGTCCGCGACCAGCTCGACACCACCAACGACACCGACAGCATCAATCCGTACGTCAACGCCGGCGGCGGCCTTCTGATCGCGCTGAACGACCGCTTCGCGGTGCGCGCCGAAGCACGCTGGCTGTTGGACTTCAACAACAGCTCCTACCCGAACAAGGATCAGCTGGGCGATGGCCGCTTC
>CAYPJK010000690.1:0-1578 GCA_964411025.1 uncultured Nevskia sp. | reverse complement strand
TGCCCCGCGGCCGGTACCCCGGCATTGATGCGATTGAGGCGATCTGCCCCGATGAAGAGGCGGATGGCATCGCCGGTCAGCGTCGCGGGAGCGAAATGCTTGCCCGCTACAGTGACGACAGCGGCCGCCGCAACACTCGCCGGCACCGTCACCGTCGGCGTGATGGCGAGGGAGACTTGATTGGAGTCGCTGACGAAATCGCGGGTGCGGCCATCGGGCAGCACCTTGCGCGTCGTCACCCGGATCACCGCGCCGTAGATGCCGGGTAGAACAGCCTGCGCCGCGACCGCATCCTGAACGGTCGCGGTGACAGCGCCCTCTTTCAACTGCAGCGCCCAGGGCGCATCGACCGCCAGCGGGGTCGCCCAGCGCTTGTTGGAGAGGACAAGGTCGGTCTTGGTGCCGGTGAGGTCGGTGCCAAAGAATTCGACGTCCTTGGTGTAGGTGACCTCCGCCGGTTGAAGCGTCAGCGTACGGGGCGTGAGTTCGCCGGGCACCAGCACCTGGATCTCGTTGCGGCTGCCATCGACCCGCGGGGTGCTGCGCAGGAACGTGTGCACACCGTAGGCCAGCACGCGGCCGCGTGCGCGGGGCACGCGCTCGGGCTCCAGCATGGTCGCCGCCACTTCGTAGTACGCGGCCAGCCGCAACGCCTGGGAACCGGCAGTCCAGTAGTGCATGGCCTCGTTGAACTGGATCGGCTGCAGCAGGATCCGCAGCACGTTGTCGTTGCCCAGCAATTCCAGCGGGAACAGGGTAATGCCACCAACCTTGCTGGTGTCGGTCAGCTTCGCGTAGTCACGGAGGGTCTTGACGCCGAGGCCCATCATCAGCTGTTCGGCATAGATGCGCTGGCTGGTGTCGGCGATGTCGCTGTGGGCCGTCATCAGGTAGTAGAGCGAGACGCCCATCGGCGCGTAGCGTTGCGGCGCTTCGTCGTCGATCGGCCAGGCTTGCGCCTTGGTGTGCGCCGTCTCACGCAGGTGATAGAGATAGAAACCGAGCGTGCGCGGGCCGCTCAATTGATCCGGCGGCTGGGGTGACACGGTCAAGGGATTGACCGCCTGCCACGCCGGCGAAGCGACGATGTTGTCGTGCAACAGTGTCGTCAGCGTCTTGGTCACCAGCGATACATCCAGCAGTGCCATGGTTCACATCTGCCCGAGCCCGAAGCGCGCCCGCGTCGCGCGCGGGGCCATTGTCCGGCCTTCCGGCGGGGTCGAAACCATCTGCCGGATGATCCGGGTCTCGGGTCTTGGCGCCTTGGGGTGCACCTCCACCGTCAGGTGGCCGATCACGAGCTCCGGCGTGGGGACAGGCACCGGCGGCGGTGCTGCAGGCGTTTCGGCGGGCTCCAGCATCTGCGCAGGTGCCGGTGGTGCCAGTAACTGCGGCGGCGGACTCTCCGGCTCGGTACGCTCATCGGCGCGCAGGGGTGCCGATACCTGTCCAGCCGACGGCGGCGCCGGCAGGACCGTTTCAAGGCCGACATGACGTGGCGACAGAACCTGCGCCATGAAAGCGTCTGCCGCCTGCCGCGCATCGCGGGGGGCCGGCATCGGCACGTCCGGCGCCGGC
>CAYPJK010000689.1:0-1580 GCA_964411025.1 uncultured Nevskia sp. | reverse complement strand
TGTCGTACTGCCAGGGCGGTTCGGGCGTCGGCCGCGGCATCATCCAGAACACGCGGGTGGCCTCCGCGCCGTGCGGCGATTACGGCACCGGTACGCCGGCCGGCGTTTCGGCCCCGACCCGCAAGGCTGACTTCGGCGGCTCGGATGCGCCGCTGTCGCAGGGCGACGTCAACACCTTCAACACCTCGGCCGGTTCGCCGGCCCAGAACTACGGCGAGCTGTACAGCCAGCAGGTGCAGATTCCGGCCGTCGCCGGCAGCATTGCCGTGGTCTACAACAACCCGGATCTCGGCAAGAAGCAGCTGAACCTGACGCGTTCGGACATCTGCGGCATCTTTTCCGGCTCGATCACCGACTGGGCGCAGCTGACCAGCACGCCGAAAGTCACCACGCTGACGCGGCCGATCAAGGTCATCACCCGCTCGGACAGCTCGGGCACGACGTTCAGCTTCACGAACTTCCTGTCGGCCGCCTGCCCGACCCTGAACGCCAGCGGCGACACCGCCGTCACCGGCTTCAAGACCGTCAACGTGTTCTCGACCGGCCTGCCGACCGGTGCCACCCTGCCGGCCGGTTCGCTGGCGGTGTCGGGTAACGGCAGCATCGTCACCACCGTGGCGGCGACCGAAGGCGCGATCGGCTATGCCGACGTGGCCGACACCGTCAGCCGCACCAAGCGTGAAGGCGGCGCCGGCCTCAAGTTCGCCACCGTGTCGCGCTCCAAGGATCTGCCGAAGGGCACGCCGGGCGTGATTCCGCCGGGCGGCGACGCGGTGACCTGCGCCGGCAGCGGCAAGGTGTTCCAGCCGTCGCCGACCAAGGCGGTGAAGTACACCTGCCCGGCCGTGGTCTACAACAAGCTGAGCCCGTCGAAGAACCTGCTGGCCAAGGGCTCCACCGGCCTGTCGCTGAACGTGTCGCTCGACAAGGTGCTGGGCGCCAACGATGCCAACGGCCGTCCGACCGTGCTCGATGTCACCGGCCAGAACGCCTCGGCGATCCCGGGCTGCCTGCTGACCGTGCTGCCGAACGACTACGCCCAGCCGCCGGTCATCGCGACCAAGAAGGCCGCGCAGGATTTCGCGACCTATCCGGTCATCGCCGTCTCGTACCTGATCGCCACCGCCGCCGGCAATGGCAGCAAGCTGGCCGACCTTCAGGCGCTGCTCGGCGCGCCGTACAACGCGACGGTGCTGTCGACCACCAAGACGATCGGCAAGACCAGCGGCTTTGCGCCGCTGGCCCTGAAGCTGAACGGTGCGACGGTCGACGTTCCGGCGAAGATCGCCGCCTGCGTCCGCAGCTGATCGGCTGACATCGGCATCGAGGCCGGGTCGGCACCGACCGGCGCTCGACGACACCCGCTGCGCAGGAGGCGCAGCGGGTGTCGTCGTTTCGGGCCGGCGCCTCGACGCATTCGTGGCATTGGCCGGGCAAACTTGCCTGCCACCGGCTCACCAACGCGCGACCGAAACCCCATCGCGACCTCGGTATGGTGTTCGGGTCGCGTTTCTCACCGCCGCGGGCAGGCCGCGCGCCACCCGATCGGGCAGGTTTTCGGCATGGGCCGCCCCCGCTTT
>CAYPJK010000688.1:0-1584 GCA_964411025.1 uncultured Nevskia sp. | reverse complement strand
CGGCTTCCAGTGGGCGGCGATGCCGCTGCGCGCGAACGACACGAGCGGGCCGGTCTATGCGGCCGCTGTGGTGTTGCCGGACGGGCATGGCCTGATCGGGCTCAAGGATTCCAAGGCGCTGAGCGCGCGCCAGCGCGAGCGGCTGGTGCCGGCGATCACGGCGGTGGCGCTGGACTGGGCGATCGGCATCGCCACGCCTGCGGAAATCGACGCGATCAATATCCTGCAGGCCACCTTCCTCGCGATGCGACGCGCCGTCGATGCCTTGAAGCTCGCGCCGACGCTGTGCCTGATCGACGGCAGCCAGCAGCCTGCGTTACCGGTGCCGGTGCGGATGGTGGTCGGTGGCGATCGGCTGGAAGCCGCGATCATGGCGGCGGCGATCATCGCCAAGGTCGCTCGCGATGCCGAGATGGAACGGCTGGATGCGCAGTTCCCCGGCTACGGGCTGGCAGCGCACAAGGGCTACGGCACGCCGGTGCACCTGAAAGCCTTGCGCGAACAAGGCGCTAGCCCGATCCATCGGCTCAGCTTCTCGCCCTGCGCCGAAGCGGCCGGGCGCGCTCGCTAGAATCCGGCGACGCCGGCCGCCTGCCGTCGCAATACGGTTCTCGGAGCCTGATGTTCGTTCACCTTCACCTGCACACCGAATTCTCGCTGGTCGACAGCCTGATTCGCGTCGAGCCGCCGGCGCGCAAGAGCGCCGGGGCCAATGTGCAGACCCTGACGGGCTTCGCGGCGAAGCTCGGCCTGCCGGCCGTCGCCGTCACCGATCAGGACAACCTGTTCGCGATGGTGAAGTTCTACAAGCTGGCCGAAGCGGCCGGCGTCAAGCCGATCATCGGCGCCGATGTCGCGCTGCAGGAATTCGGCGATGCCGACGCCGCCGAAAGCCTGACCCTGCTGGTGCAGAACGCCACCGGCTACCGCAACCTGACCCGGCTGGTATCGCGTGCCTATGGCGAAGGCCAGTCCCGAGGCCGGCCGCGCATCCAGCGCAGCTGGCTGGCCGAGGCCAGCGACGGCCTGATCGCGCTGGCCGGCCGCGACAGCGAGATCGGCAAGGCGCTGCTGGCCGGCCGGCTCGACCATGCCCGCGCCGTCACCGGCTGGTGGGCCACGCATTTCCCGGATCGCCTGTATCTGGAGATCACCCGCTGCGGCCGCCGCGGTGACGAGGATCACCTGATCGCCGCGGTCGATTTCGCACGCAGCGCCGATCTGCCGGTGGTTGCCAGCAACGACGTGCGCTTTCTGGAGCGCAGCGACTACGACGCCCACGAGGCGCGCGTCTGCATCAACCAGGGCCGCGTGATCAACGATGAGCGCCGGCCGCGCGACTACACGCCGGAGCAGTACCTGAAGTCGGCGGAGGAGATGGCCGCGCTGTTTGCCGATCTGCCGGAAGCGATCGAGAACAGCCTGCAAATCGCTCGCCGTTGCACCTTGAGCCTGAAGTTCGGCGAGAACCATCTGCCCGACTACCCGGTGCCGGAAGGCGTGACCGTCACCGAGCACCTGCGCCACGAAGCCGAGGCCGGGCTCAAGCGCCGCTTCGAAGTCCAAGGCGCGAGCCAGCCGGTC
>CAYPJK010000687.1:0-1585 GCA_964411025.1 uncultured Nevskia sp. | reverse complement strand
GACGCGGCGGTGCGGCACGTCACCGTCCATATGCAGACCATCGGCGTCTATCCCAACAGCCTGAAGGCACAGATCCGCGACGGCTGTGCACTGCGCGGCGGCCAGCGGATCGTACCGCTGGGCTGCGCGACGGCAGGCACCCAGGTCGGGCCGTGGGACGCGATCGAACCGTTGCGCCGCATGGTGCGCTGGCTGCGCGACGATTCGATGGACAAGCCCTCAGGCTATATCATCGCGGCCTAGGCGATGAAGAACTGGTTCATCACCGGGGCGAGCAGCGGGCTGGGGCGCGCATTGGCCGATGCGGCGCTGGCGCGTGGTGACCGCGTGACAGGCACGTTCCGCGATCCGGCGGCCGCCAGCGCGTTTGAGACAGGCGGGGAGGGCCGGGCGCGCGGGGTTCTGCTCGACGTGACCGACAGCGAATCGGCGGCGCGGGCGATCGCCGAATGCGGCGCGATCGACGTGCTGGTGAACAACGCCGGATACAGTCTGGAAGGGGTTGTCGAAGCAACCACGATTGCCGAAGTGCAGGGGCAGATCGACACGCATTTGATCGCGCCCCTTGTGCTGATCCGTGCTGCATTGCCCGGCATGCGGGCACGGCGATCGGGCCGGATCCTGAACCTCGGCTCGCTTGCGGCGCATACGCCGAACGGGGGCACATCGGTCTATGCCGCAGTAAAGGCGGGCATCGAAACCCTGTCGCTGGGGCTGGCGAATGAGGTTGCGCCCTTCGGCATCCGTGTCACGACCGTGGTGCCGGGTGCGTTCCGCACGAGGCTGGGCACGTCGCGCCGCTCGGTGGGTGCACAGATTGCGGACTATGCCGAGGCCGACGAAGCGCGGCGCACGCGGCTGGCGGCATTCAGCGGCAGCCAGCGGGGCGATCCGGCGCGGGCGGCACAGGCGATGCTCGCCATTGCCGATGCGGACGATCCGCCGCTGATCTTCGGCCTTGGTCCCGACGGGCTCGACGGGCTTCGCGCCCATGCAACGCTGTTGAATGAGCAAGCCGACCGCTGGGCGGAACTGGGCGGCGCGACCGATTTCTAGAAGTGGCGAGACACGCCACCCGATCATGATGGAGAAGAGGATGGCGACGGTTTCGAATGCAGGAGAAGCATCGGACAGATCGACCGCACGTGCATGGTATGTGCTGGTCGTGCTGTTCCTGATCTATGTGTGCAGCACGGCGGATAGACACATCCTTTCGATCCTGGCGCAGGATATCAAGCTGGATCTTCACCTGAGCGATACGCAGATTGGGTTGCTGACCGGGCCAGCCATCGCCGTGCTGTACGGCCTCATGAGTGTGCCGGTGGCGCATCTGGCCGACCGGTTTCACCGGGTTCGCCTGCTGGCGCTTTGCCTGGCCCTGTGGAGCGTGTTTACCGGCCTGGGCAGTCTGGCCACCAATGCATTTACACTTGCGCTCAGCCGGATCGGCGTTTCGGCGGCGGAAGGGGGCGGCATGCCTGCCTCTGCATCCCTGCTGGCCGATTATTTCCCGCCGGAAAAGCGCCCGCTCGCGCTGACCGTTTACAGCACATCGGCGATGGTCGGCAGGTGCGCCAGGAGCGGG
>CAYPJK010000686.1:0-1586 GCA_964411025.1 uncultured Nevskia sp. | reverse complement strand
CAAGATCTGGATTGCGGACGGGACGGTGCGTAATTCCGGCGCGCTCAGGATCGAACGCTGCTCGGCCGCCATCGACCTTCCGGGTGGTGGCGCGGCGCCATCGATCGCCGTCGCGGCCCTTGCCAAGCACATCGGTACCTTGGGCGAGGCGCGGGTCGGCTGCGATTTCCCCTTCAGCCTGCCGCGCGACCTGATCGCGGCGCGCACCTGGCGCGGTTTCGCCCTGCGCTATGCCGCGGAATTCGCCGATGCCGACACGTTCCGCAGCCTCATGCGCTCGCGTCACAGTGCGGTCGAGCATAAGCGCAGGACCGATGTCATCGCCAAGACGCCGTTCAACTCCTATAACCTGCGGCTCTATCGCCAGACCTGGTGGGGCATCGCCGGGCTGCTTGGCCCGCTGATCCGCAACGGGCGCGCCAGCGTGCGGCCGCAGCAGCGGATGGTTCCCGGGAAACCGGTGCTGATCGAGGTATGCGCCGCCTGCACGTTGAAGTCGATCGATCTATATCCCTCGTACAAAGGCAAGGAGCCAAGACACCGCAAGGCGCGCGCGCGGATTCTCGACCACTTCATCGACCGCGCAATGCTCGAAGCGCCAGATCGGCGCCTGCGCCGGGTGCTGTTGGACAACGACGGCGGCGACGCCCTCGATGCTGTGATCGGCGCCATCGCGACCGCGCATGCCGATCTCACGACAGAGCCCGACGCGCACCAGCGGCTCGAGGGCCGCGTCTACTTCGAGATCGGCGGATAGAGCTGATAGGCGCGGGTTTCGAAAGCGGCCACCATGCGGCGCACCGCTTCGTGGAACAGCACGCCGATCAGCTTCTGCAAGAGGACGGAGCTGAACTCGAACTCCAGGTGGAAATCGATCTGGCACTCGCCGGTCGGCGTCGCGGAAAAGCTCCAGTGGTTCTTCAGGGTCTTGAACGGCCCCTGCAGATAGTCGACATCGATCCGCAGATTGGGCCGGTCCAGCGTCACGCGGCTGGTGAATCTCTCGCGCACCATTTTGAAGCCGATCATCAGGTCGGCCACCATGGTCTCGCCGGCCTGGGTCTGCTGGCGCTCGCGGATGCGTGCGCCGGTGCACCAGGGGAGGAACTCCGGGTACTTGCCGACATCCCCGACCAGCTCGAAGATCTGCTCCGGCTTGAAAGGCAGGACCTTCCGCTCGGTGTGGACCTTCATTCGGCCGCTGGGCTCGCCTTCGCTTCGCGCGCGGCCTGGAGGCGCGCGAAATCATCGCCGGCATGATGCGAAGACCGGGTCAGCGGCGAAGCCGCGACCAGATGGAAGCCCTTGCCCATCGCGTGGCGTTTGAACATGTCGAACTCGGCCGGCGGCACGAACCGCTCGACCGCGTGGTGCTTCTTGGTGGGTTGCAGGTACTGCCCGATGGTCAGGAAGTCCACATCGGCGGCGCGCAGATCGTCCATCACCTGGAAGACTTCGTCGTTCTCTTCGCCAAGGCCGACCATCATGCCCGACTTGGTGAACATCAGCGGGTCGATCTCCTTCACCTGCTGCAGAAGACGCAGCGAGGTGAAGTAGCGCGCGCCCGGCCGCACCGAACGATAAAG
>CAYPJK010000685.1:0-1589 GCA_964411025.1 uncultured Nevskia sp. | reverse complement strand
CGAACTGGCGCTGGCGCAGGTGGTGGTGTTTCTGGCGGTGGCGCCAAAGAGCAACAGTGTCTACCGCGCTTACAAGAACGTGCGCGCGGCGGTCGAGAAGCACGGCTCGCTGGAGGTGCCGATGCATATCCGCAACGCGCCGACCAAACTGATGAAGGGCCTCGGCTACGGCGACGGCTATCGCTACGACCACGACGAAGAAGACGGCGTGGCAGCCGGCCAGCAGTTCCTGCCCGACGCGCTGGTCGGCACCGAGTTCTACAGCCCGAAGCCCCGAGGCCTGGAGATCAAGATCGGCGAGCGCCTGGCGCAGCTGCGCAGCGTGATCCGCGATCGCAAGGGAGGCACGGCATGATCTGGTTCGCCGTCGCGCTCGGCGGTGCCTGCGGTTCGGTGGCCCGCTACGCGCTGAGTGCCAGCCTGCGGACGCTGATCCCGGGCTTCCCGTGGGGCACGCTGCTCGTCAACGTGGTTGGCGGAATGGCGATGGGCGCGATCACCGCCTATGCGGCGGCGCGTCCTGGTGCATTGTCGGAGCCGCTGCGTCTGGGCCTCACCACCGGCATCCTCGGCGGCTTCACGACGTTCTCGGCATTCTCGATCGAAACCCTGCTGCTGTGGCGTGATGGCCAGCCAGGGCTGGCGTTGGCCAATCTCGCGGCCAATGTGGGCTTCAGTCTGTGCGCCTGCGCGCTCGGCTTCTGGCTGGCCCGGCAGCTGGGCTGAGATCAGGGCCGGCGCGGCTATACTTCGCGGCACTTTTTGCTGCCGGAAAACTCCTGCGATGCTTGATCCCAAACGCCTGCGCAGCGACGCCGCTGCCGTTGCCGCCCAGCTCGCCCGGCGCGGCTACGTGTTCGATCTGGCGCGCTTCAACACGCTGGAAAGCCGGCGCAAGCAGCTGCAGACCGAAACTGAAAACCTGCAGGCCGAGCGCAACGCAGGTTCCAAGCGCATCGGTCAGGCGAAGGCGAAAGGCGAGGACGTGACGCCGATCTTCGCCGACATGGAACGGATCAAGGCGCAGCTGGCCAGCAACGAAAGCGCGCTGTCGGCGCTGCAGGCCGAGTTCGACGACTTCGCCGGCAGCCTGCCGAACGTGCCGCATGCCTCGGTGCCCGAGGGCAAGAGCGAGGCCGACAACGTCGAGATCCGCCGCTGGGGCACGCCACGGGGCAGCGAAGGGGCCAAGGATCACGCCGATCTCGGCGAGGCGATCGGCCTGATGGATTTCGCCGCCGCCGCCAAGCTCACCGGCGCCCGCTTCACCGTGCTCCGTGGCGGGCTCGCGCGGCTGCATCGCGCCCTCGGCCAGTTCATGCTCGATGTCCACGTCAACGAGCACGGCTATGAGGAGTTGTACGTACCGTTCGTGGTCAACGGTGCCAGCTTTCGCGGCACCGGCCAGATGCCGAAGTTCGGCGACGACCTGTTCTGGCTCACCAACGTGCCCGGCGAAGGCCAGCAGTGGGGCCTGATTCCGACCGCCGAAGTGCCGGTCACCAACCTGCTGCGCGAGGAGATCCTCGACGCCGCGAACTTGCCGAAGAAATGGGTCGCCCATACGCCGTGCTTCCGCGCCGAAGCCG
>CAYPJK010000684.1:0-1596 GCA_964411025.1 uncultured Nevskia sp. | reverse complement strand
GATGCGCATGCGATGTCGATCGCGGTGTCGGAAGACAAGCTCGCCCAGGCGATCGGACGCGGTGGCCAGAACGTGCGCTTGGCTTCCGAGCTGACCGGCTGGACGTTGAACGTGATGACGGCGGCCGAGGCGGAATCGAAGAAGGAACAGGAAAACCAGGGCGTCCAGGCGATGTTCATGGAGGCGCTGGAAGTCGATGCAGAAGTGGCGCTGATCCTGGTGCAGGAGGGCTTTGCCTCGCTCGAGGAAATCGCCTACGTGCCGGACGAGGAATTGCTCGACATCGAGGAATTCGACGAGCAGATCGTCGAGGAGCTGCGCAACCGCGCCAAGGACGTGCTGCTGACGCGCGCACTGGCCAAGGCCGAGCAGGCTGCCTCCGTGCAGCCGGCAGAGGATCTGCTCGCCGTACCGGGTGTCGATGAAGACTTGGCCTATCGCCTGGCGGCGGCTGGCGTGGTGACGCGTGACGATCTCGCGGATCTCGCGACTGACGAACTGACTGAAAAAGTGCCGATGGACGATGACCTCGCGGCCCGGTTGATCATGACCGCCCGTGGCCTTGAGTCGAACAAGGCCTGAACCACTTCCGGAGCGCGCCGATGAGCAGCCTTACCGTGTTGGACCTCGCCGCCGAGCTGCGCAAGCCGGTTCCTGAAATGCTGACGCAGCTCAGGGATGCGGGTGTCGCCGTAGCCAGTGCCGATTCGCCGATCAGTCCGTCGGACAAGATCGCCCTGTTGCAGCACCTGCAGAAGATGTCGCGCATGCCGTCAACGTCGGGGTCAACGTCGACGCTCGGCGCCAGCAGCCGCATCTCGATCAAGCGCAAGGAGACCACTGAGCTCAAGCTCGGCGGTGGCCGTGGCGCGCCGACCAAGACGGTGAGCATCGAAGTTCGCAAACGCCGCACTTACGTCAAGAGCGACGAGGTCGAGGCGGCAGAGAGCGCTGTGGCTGCGCCGGTCGCAGCCGCACCGGCGGCCCCTGCAACCGTCGTCGCCCCTGTTGCAGCGGAAACGATTGTACCGGTCGAGGATGCCGCACCGGTCGTTCACGAAGCAGCACCGGCGCCTGTGGTTGAGATCGTCGACGAAGCCGCGCTCGCCCGTGCGGCGGCTGAAGAAGCCGCCCGTCTGGCGCGCGAGGAAGAAGAAGCCAGGGTTCGTGAGGCCGCTGCCGAGGCGGAGCGCGTCAAGGCTGCCGAAGCCGAGCGCATGCGCACCGATCCGATCTACCGTGCCCGCATGGAAGCGGAGTCCTCGCGTCGCCGCGCAGCCGAAAACCTGCGACGCGCCACCGAGGTGAAGATCGTTCCGCCGCCGGCACCGACGCCGCCGGCCGCCGCCGCCAAGAAGCCGGATCGCCCCGACCGCGACAAGGATCGCGCCGGAGGCGGTGGTGATCGTGGCCGCGAACTGCACCTGGCCGCCGGCAAAGGCGGCAAGCGGGACAAGAAGGCCAAGCGCAAGCCCAGCGGCCAGATCCACGTCGAGAACGCGCATACCTTCGAGCGCCCGACGGCGCCGGTCATCCGTGAAGTTGAAGTGCCGGAAGCGATCACCGTGGCCGAGCTCGCCAATCGCATGGCGGTGA
>CAYPJK010000683.1:0-1598 GCA_964411025.1 uncultured Nevskia sp. | reverse complement strand
CGGGCACCGGTGCGACCAATTTCATTCCCGGCGCCACCGAACTGGTGTTCAACTTCCGCTACTGCACCGAATCGACCGCCGACAGCCTCAAGGCCCGCGTACACGAGGTGCTGGATCGCCACGGGTTGCGTTACGAGGCCGACTGGTGGCTGTCCGGCCTGCCGTTCCTGACCCGGCAGGGCGCACTGATCGAAGCCGCGCGAGCGGCGATCCGGGATGTGACCAGCCTGACGCCGACGCTGTTCACCGGCGGCGGCACCTCCGATGCCCGCTTCATCGCGCCGATGGGCACCGAGGTGGTCGAGATCGGCCCGGTCAACGACTCGATCCACAAGGTCGACGAGCATGTGCGGGTGGCCGACCTCGACGCGCTGAGTGCTGTCTACGAAGGCGTGATGCGGCGCCTGCTGGTGCAGCCGTGAGCAGCACCGGCACGGTGGCCAGCTTCCGGCCGAACCCGTTGCTGGCGCCGCAGCTGATCCAGACGGTGCTGGCCACCAAGCGGCCGGTGCGCGGCCGCTTTGCCGGTCATGACCATGCGATGCACCGCGCCTCGGTGCAGCACCTGCTCGACTGCGGTATCGCCGACGGCGATCCGGTGCAGCTCACCGGCCTGCACGCCCGCCAGCCCGACGACCGCCCGGCGCGCGGGCTGGTCGTGCTGATCCACGGCTGGGAAGGCAGCCACGATTCCGCTTACCTGTATTCGATGGCCTCGAAGGTCTACGCCGCCGGCTGGAACGTGTTCCGGCTGAACCTGCGCGATCACGCCGGTACCCACGCGCTGAACCCGAGGCTGTTCCACTCGGCGCGGATCGAGGAGGTGCTGCACGGCGTCCGCGCGGCCCGGCAGATCGACGGCGGCAGCGACCGGCCACTGGCCGTGATCGGCTTTTCGCTGGGCGGCAACTTCGCACTGCGGGTCGGCCTGCTGGGTCCGGCCGCCGGCATCACGCCGCAGTTGTCGATCGGCATCTCGCCGTCGATCGACCCCGGCGCTACCTTGCGGGCGATCGATGACGGCCCGGCGGTGTTCAAGCGCTACTTCCTCGACAAGTGGCGCAAGACGCTGGCCGCCAAGGCTGCCGCCTGGCCCGGTCGCCACGATTTCACCGCGCTGGCGTCGATCGGCAGCTTTGTCGAGATCACCCGCCGCTTCGTTGCGGAGCACACCGCGTTCGCGTGCCTGGAAGACTATCTGGCCCGCTACACGCTGACGCCGCCGATGCTGATGGGCGCCGCCAGCCCGCTGGCCATCGTCACCGCACAGGACGACACGGTGATCCCGTTCGCCGATTTCGATGGTCTGGGCGCGCGCGGATCGGTGATCGCCTTCGATGCGCCGCGCCGTGGCGGCCACTGTGGCTTCATCGAGAACCTGGCGCTGGAAAGCTGGGCCGAGAAGCGCGTCGTGGAATGGTTGTCGCGGCTCTGAACGCGGCCGCGGCGGGCTGCCGGTCAGGTGCCCTCAGCGGTTGACGTTGCTGCGCTTCAGCGCATACGAAAACAGCCCCGGCAGGTAGCGCTTGAGGCGCTCGAAGAGCACCTCCTTGCCGCCCATGAACACTTCCTCGTCGCCGGCTTCCACGGCCCGCCAG
>CAYPJK010000682.1:0-1598 GCA_964411025.1 uncultured Nevskia sp. | reverse complement strand
TCGAGGTTCTGTCGACCGCCTTCACGCTGGAGGTCGGCGACATCATCGCCACCGGCACCTGCGCTGGCGTGGGCGTGAAGATGACTCCGCGCGGCTATCTCAAGGTCGGCCAGACCTGCAGGGTGGAGATCGAGAAGATTGGGGCAATCGAGAATCCGGTGATCGATGAGCCGGCCGACACGGCGCTGATCTGACGGCGCCGCCGGCCGTCACTTCGTCCCGTATCGCATGCGGATGCCGTGGGTCACCGAGAGCAGGATCTCCGCCGGCGACAGTTCCTTCGGAAAATAGCAGCCCGATATGTTGGCGGCGGCCAGGCTCACGCCTTCCAGCGTCGAATTGCGGAAGTCCAGTCCGCGCAGATCGGCGCCGCGGAAGTACGCGTCGGTGAAGTCCAGACCGTCGACGTTCATGTTGCGCAGGTCCAGTCCGCGCAGGTCCACTCCGCGCATGTCCGGATTCGCGCCTTTGCTGCGGCGCGCATTGAACTCCTGGACATTCTCGTCGCGCAGGAGTTGATACATGGGATCCTGGGAGATCTTGGGTCGGGCCGACATAACGGTTTCCTCGCTGGGCAATCGCATTGCGCTGGTCTTCGCTCAGCTTATCGGCCGCCCCGGCCCCGGCTTTAGTCGCCGGCGTGACGTCCCCGCAGCGCCGCCGGCAGCCGCTGATAGATGCCGCCGAATCCGCCGTTGCTCATGATGAGGACGTGATCGCCGCGGCGAGCCATCGCGACCAGGGCGGCGATGATCTCCTCGACGCTGGCGAAGACCCGGCGCCTCTCGCCCAGCGCGCGGGTCGCCTCGGCCAGATCCCAGCCGAGATTCTCCGGCCGCAGCAGCAGCGCCGCGTCGGCGGCGGCGAGCGCATGCGCCAGCTCCCGCCTGTGCACCCCGAGCTTCATGGTGTTGGAGCGCGGTTCGAGGACCGCGATGATGCGCGCGCCGGTTCCGACCCGTGCGCGCAGCGCCGCCAGCGTGACCTCCACGGCGGTGGGATGGTGGGCGAAGTCGTCGTAGACGGTGACGCCGTCGATCTCGGCGATCTTCTCCATCCGCCGCTTGACGCTCTTGAAGCCGCGCAGTGCGTCGATCGACGCGGCCGGTTCCACGCCCGCGTGTCGCGCCGCGGCGATTGCCGCCAGCGCGTTCAGCGCGTTGTGATGACCCACCGTCTCCCACTGCACCGTTCCCAGGGCGCGCCCTCCGAGCAGCACCTCGAAACGCGAGTAGTCCGGCGCCAGCGCCCTGGCCTGCCAGTCCCCGCCCTCGCCCAGCGTCGCGCGTGGAGTCCAGCAGCCGCGCGCCAGCGTCGCGTTCAGCGCGGCATCGCGAGCCGGGCTGATGATGAGTCCCTCGCCGGGGATGGTACGGACGAGGGGGTGGAACTGCGTCTGGATCGCCGCCAGGTCGGGAAAGATGTCGGCGTGGTCGTATTCCAGGTTGTTCAGGATGGCGGTGCGCGGCCGGTAGTGCAGGAACTTGGAGCGCTTGTCGAAGAACGCCGTGTCGTATTCGTCGGCCTCGACGACGAAGAACGGCGCGTCGCCCAGCCGGGCGGAGGTGCCGAAATTCTCGGCGACCCCGCCGATCAGA
>CAYPJK010000681.1:250-1605 GCA_964411025.1 uncultured Nevskia sp. | reverse complement strand
CGCCGTGCGGATTCGCGCCAAGCGCTTGCGTTACCTGCTGGAATTCCTGACCGACCTCAGCGGCAAGCCGGGCCGGCGCGTGGTGAAACGTCTGGTGCGCCTGCAGGATCTGTTGGGGGCGCACCATGACGCCATCGTCGCTGCGGAAACCGTGCGCCGATACATCGAAGCCGGCGCGACACCGCCGGCGGCGGCTTCGATGCTGGCCCTGGTCACCTTCGTGAGCAGCAATCTCAATGCGGCCGAAAGCGCGCAGGGGAACTTTCGGCGCGCCTGGCAAGGGTTTTCCCGGCGCCGGGTCAGCAAGGCATTCGCGGCACTGCTGGAGCGTTTGCAGAAGCACGACCGGCGTTTCGCGGCCAGCGAGAGCGCCACGCCGCGCGTCGCGCGTCTGCGACCGCCGCCCTCCACGGCGCAGCCTCGCACCCCACCCCAGGTGAACAGCGCATGAACTGCACCCTCTATTTGGTGCGCCACGGCGTCGCCGGACCACCACCGCCGGGCATGGGGGATGCGGAGCGCGAGCTGACACCGTCAGGAGCGCGCAAGGTCATCCGCATCGCGCGTGGACTGAAACGTCTGGGAGTGACGCCGGAGCATGTCGTCAGCAGCCGGCTGGCACGCGCCGAACAGACGGCGACCCTGCTGGCGCGTGGTTTGGTCCCGGGTTGTGCCGTGGAGACCGTCGACTGGCTCGCCCCCGGCAGCACCCCGGCTACCGTTCTGCGCGGCTTGCAGGTCTACCGTGGTGCCCAACAAATCGTTCTGGTTGCCCACCAACCCGACATGGGCGAGCTGGCATCCCAGCTCCTCACCGGCTCACCGAGCCTGACGCCGCTGCCGTTCAAGAAAGGGGCGGTGGCGGCGGTCGTCGTCAGCGGCCTGCCGCCGCGCTCCGACGGCGAGCTGCTTTGGTTCCTGACGCCGCGGCAACTGCGCTTGATTGGCCGCTAGCCTAGGGCCCGCGGCCAGCGTCATTTCGCTGCCCCGCTCCGATGGATCGGCTCCGCAGATAGCTCATCAGTCGCTGCCCCTTCCGAATCCCCTGCGTCGCGTCGGACCGCTTCGTCCGTTTCGGCGTTTGCGTCGACCACCGCTTCCACAGGTGCTGGCGCGGCGGATTCTGCATCGGCCGTTTCGTCTGCGGGCAACGACTCTCCCGGCAACGGCTCCTCCGTCAGCGGCTCCATCACCTGGGGCTGCTCCTGTGGCAACTCGGCGGGCACGGCCAGATCGCCAGCCGGCAAGTCGCTGTCGTCCGATTCGAAGGTCTCGAGCAAATCCTCTTCCTGCATTTCCGGTTCAACGGTGCTCGCGTCGAGCTCCGTCGCATCCGGAGCCAGCGGCCGCAACGC
>CAYPJK010000681.1:0-240 GCA_964411025.1 uncultured Nevskia sp. | reverse complement strand
GGTCGCCGGAATTCTTGCGCACCGATCCTTGCGAGCCTTCGCTCACCGAACGGCTGGTGTCGCTCAGTACGCCGCCACCACTCACCGGGCGGCTGATGTCGGACAGCGGACCACCCGACACGCTGCCGGTGACCGATCCGCCGACCGGATTGCCGCTCAGCCGGCCGGCGCTTCCCTCCCTCACAGTGCGACCACGCTGATGCACCGGGCCACTGCCGGCGCCGACGTTGCGGCTCACAT
>CAYPJK010000680.1:0-1606 GCA_964411025.1 uncultured Nevskia sp. | reverse complement strand
GGCTCTCGCTGGTGGCGCTCGCCTGATAGGCAATCTCGACGGTCTCGGCGATCGCGCGCAAGGTGTCCTGTAATTGTTCGACGGCGGCCGACTTGCGTTCCGCCGCGGCCAGTTGCTGCGCACGATCGGCGCCGCCGCGAAACAGGTTCCAGCGCGCCACGACCATCAAGGTATCGGAATTGCGATTGCCTTCGACGCCGGAGATGTTGTCGTCGCGCCGCATCGCACCTTCGAGATTGAGCCGCGGATGGTAAGCGGCACGCGCGGCGCGGATCGTGGCCATCGCCGCTTCGACGTCGGCCGCGGACTGCAAAGCCGCCGGATGCTCGCTGAGTGCCGCTTCCTGGGCCGCATCCGTCGCCACGGCCAGCTCGGTCGCGGTCACCTGGCCGTCCTTGACCAGGCCTGAGGGCGCCGCCTGCGGCTTGGCCAGCTCACCCGGTTGCTCGCCGATCACACGCTCGTAGCGCGCCAACGCCTCGAGCAGGCTGCCCTCGCGGGCGGTCAGGATGCTGTGCATGAGCGCCAGGCGGGCACTGGCCTGGTCGACGTCGGCGGTATTGCCGACGCCGCTGTCGCGCTTGGCCCGGACGCTCTCCAAGGTGCGTTCGTGCGACGCGACGTTGGCTTGCGCCAGCTCGAGGAGATCACGATTGCGCAGCACGTCGACATAGGCCTCGACGGCGCGAAAGGCAATCGCGTTCTGCGTATCGGCGAGACTGTGTTCGGCGCTGTTCAGCAGTGCGACCCGGCGCTGCACTTCGCTGCGGGTGGCATTGCCGTCCCACAGCAACTGGCTCACGCTGACCCCGCTCTCGCGCCGCCACAGGTCGTCGTTGTCCGCGCCACTGACGCTCAACTGCTTGATGTTGCTGTGCTCGCGCCCGTAGCGGGTATCGAGGTCGAGGCTGGGCAGATAGCCTGCCCGGGCCTGCTTGACGTCTTGTCCGACGGCGCGGACGGTGGCGGCCGCACCCAGGACCAGCGGATTCGTCTGCAGTGCCTGGCGCACCGCATCTTCGATGGTGATGGCCTGTGCAGTACCCGCGACCAAGCCGACCAGCGTGCCCACGACCAGGCCTGGCCACGAAAGTCCCGGCCTTATGGCGCGGGCGCCACAACGGAAGTGCGAGACGAGCGACAGCTTCATCGACAACGGCCTGTTTCTATACGGGCTGGCGCGCGAAAGCGTATACGATTCCAACACGCTTATAAAGTGAAATGCGACATACCGGTCCTAATGCTATGTAATTGTGGGGTTTTAGCTACAAATCCGCTCGGTTCGCGCCAGCGGCGGCGAAGCTGCCGTCGCGGACCGCCGGCCGCTCAGGCCTGGATGCCATATTTCTTGACCAGGTGGTAGACCGTCGGCCGGCTCACACCCAGCAATTCCGCCGCCTTGCCGACCTGCCCGTCGGTCATGGCCAGCGCGCGCCGGATGGCGTTGGCCTCGGCATCCTCCCGGCATTCCTTCAAGGTCAACAGGCGTGCGCCGTCCGGCGGCTCCAGTTCTAGGTCGCCCGGCTCGACCAGCCGGCCGTCGGCCATGATCACGGCCCGCTTGACCCGGTTCTCGAGCTCGCGCACGTTGCCCGGCCAGCGATAG
>CAYPJK010000679.1:0-1608 GCA_964411025.1 uncultured Nevskia sp. | reverse complement strand
CTCGACCTTCATCCACGCCAACGTGCGCTTCGAGTTCGGCTGGCTGAAGCACATCATCGCGACGCCGCAATTCCACCACTGGCATCACGGCATCGAGAAAGAGGCGATCGACGTGAACTTCGCGGCGACCTGCCCGTGGCTCGACCGGCTGTTCGGCACCCATTACCTGCCGGACCGCTGGCCCAGTGGCTATGGCGTCGGGGGACATCCGGTGCCACTGGGCTACCTGAAGCAGCTCGTCTATCCGTTCGTCCGCAATTAGCCGGGCCTAGGCGACAAGGCTGGCCAGTCGATCGACCAGCCAAACCATGGCGATGGTGCCGATGGCATAGGCGGTCGCGGGACGAGCCTTCGCGAACGGTACCGAGGCCAGCAGGCCCGCCCCCTTGAACACGATCAGGACGCCGGCAACGAACAGCAGCTGCCCCGCTTCGACACCCAGGTTGAACGTCAGCAGGGCAAGCGGAACATCGCCCTGCGGCAGGCCGATCTCCTTCAATGCGCCGGCAAAGCCGAACCCGTGCAGCAGGCCGAATGCGAAAGCGACCACCCAGGGATAGGTCAGCGAGAAGCGCTTGGACCCTGGCCCGGTCTTGGCAAGCTCGCTCGCCACAAAGGCGATGCTGAGCGCGACTGCCGCCTCGACCGGCGGCTGGGGCAGGCTGAAATAGCCAAGGGCGGCGCCAGCCAGTGTGATGCTATGTGCCACCGTGAAGGCGGTGATGGTCTTCACCAGCATCCAACGGCTCTGGATCAGGAGGATGAGGGCAAGCACGAACAGCAGATGATCGACGCCGGACAGGATGTGATCGACGCCAAGCTGGAAGTAACCCCGCGCCACCTCCCATGCCGTCTGCGCGCCGCGCACCGTGACGGTCGGGGATTCCGGCGTGAGGCGCACAACTTCGACGGTGCCGTCGCGATACTCGATCCGGGCCAGGGTGGCACGCAGGCCGTCGATGGAAATGACCTGCCCGCGCAGGCCTTCCGCGCAGTGCGCAACCCATTTCTCGTTGTAGGCCGCCCCGGCGATGGATCTGGTCGGCTCGGCCTTCGGCGCGCAGCCCGCCGGCAGTCGCACGTAGAGTCCGAGACGCAAATCCCCCAGCGCCGGCACCTTCCAGAGCACAGAGAATTCGCTTGCCGCGATCTCGCGCAGCTCCAGATAGGCCGGCCGCAGTTCATGGGCGACCGCCGGGGCGGCCAGGAACCCCGGGACCAGCAGCGCCAGCAGGATCAGGCGGCGGATCACTGGGTGTCCGCCGATGCGGTCGCGATCGTCACCGCGTAGCGCGCGAGCAGGCCATCGAAGCGCCTGGCTTCCATCTCCTTGCGCTTGGCATCGGTCCAGGCACGCGCCACGTCCGCGCGGATCGCGGCGAGCGGCGGCATGCCGCCTGGCCTGCGCACCGAGACATGGACGATATGCAAGCCCAGATCCGAACGGACCGGGCCCGACCATTGGCCGACATCCAATCTGCCGATATCCGCCGCGAACGCGGCGCCGAAGGTCGCGGCAATGACGGCTTGATTCGCCAAAGGCGTCTCGTAGGGCAGCAGCGTCGCATCGCCAAGGCTCGCCGGCTCGGCCACAGCGTTCGCCCGCAA
>CAYPJK010000678.1:0-1608 GCA_964411025.1 uncultured Nevskia sp. | reverse complement strand
TGGCCATGATGATGCCGGCCAGCACCACCGACTGGTAGCGCGAGTACAGCACCAGGAACATCAGCGCCAGCGACACCACCGACAGGCCGGCGATCAACCGGGTGGCCTGCTCCTGGGCCTGGAACTGCCCCTCCAGGCTGACGAAGTTGCCGCTGGGCAAGGGTGTGCCGTCGATGACCCTGCGGATGTCGGCAATCACCCGCCCCATGTCGCCACCATCGGTGTTGGCGTAGACGATGATGCGGCGGCGGCCGTTCTCGCGCCCGATCTGGTTCGGCCCGTCGGTCTCTTCCACGGTCGCGATGGCCGACACCGGGATGCGCCCCGCCGGCGTGTCGATCAGCGTGCGCGCCAGATCCTGCGGCGTGCGCTGGTTGTCGGGCAGGCGCAGCACCAGTTCGTAGCGGCGCGGGCCATCGACGATCTGCGCGCCATGCGCGCCATCGGTCAACGCCTGCAGCACGCGGATCGCCTCGCCCGGCGCCAGGCCCATCTGCGCGGCCTTGCGGTGGTCCAGCCGCACGCTGATCTGCGGAATCAGCACCTGCTTCTCGACCGTGAGGTCGACCAGCCCCGGCACGGCCGCCAGCTGGCCGCGCATCTGCTCGGCCAGGCCGCGCAGCGTGTCGGTGTCGTCGCCGAAGATCTTCACTGCGATCTGCGCACGCACGCCGGAGAGCAGGTGATCCAGACGGTGGCTGATCGGCTGGCCGATGGTCGCCTGCGCCGGCAGCGACGAGAGCCTCTCGCGGATGTCGGCCATGATGGTCTCGCGGTCACGCTCGCTGCGCTTCAGGTCGACGTCGATCTCGGCCGAGTGCACGCCTTCCGCATGCTCGTCGAGCTCGGCGCGGCCGGTGCGGCGGCCCACCTGCGTGACTTCGGGCACCTCGCGGATCAGCGTCTCGGCGACGGAGCCGACGCGGTTGGCTTCGGCCAGTGAGGTGCCCGGCTGCATCACCAGGCCCAGCACCAGCGAACCCTCGTTGAAGGCCGGCAGGAAGGCACGCGGGAACATGGGCACCGTGGCCGCGGCGCCGGCCACCGCCAGCGCGGCGATCGCGATCAGCATCTTCGCGTGCGGGAACGACCAGGCCAGCAGCTTGCCGTCCTGGCGCTTCAGCCACGCCACCAGCGGGCTGTCGCCGTGGTCGAGCCGCTTCATCTTCGGCAGCAGGTAGTAGCAGAGCGCGGGCGTCACCGTCATCGAGACCAGCATGGACGCGAGGATCGACACGATGTAGGCAATACCCAGCGGCGAGAACAGCCGCCCTTCGATACCCGGCAGCGCAAACAGCGGCACGAACACCAGCACGACGATGATCGTCGCGTAGAGGATGCCCGATCGCACCTCGACACTGGCCCGCTCCACCACGTCGAAGACCGGCAGCGGGTTCGGCGCGCTGCGGTTCTGACGCAGCCGGCGCACGATGTTCTCGACGCCCACCACCGCGTCGTCCACCAGCTCGCCGATGGCGATGGCCAGGCCGCCGAGTGTCATCACGTTGATCGACTGCCCGAGCCACTGGAACGCCACCGCGGTGACGGCCAGCGACAGGGGGATCGCGACCAGCGAGATCACCGTCGTGCGCGCCGACAGCAGGAAGG
>CAYPJK010000677.1:0-1608 GCA_964411025.1 uncultured Nevskia sp. | reverse complement strand
AAAAGGCGGCGCCCATCGAGCGCCGCAGTCCTAGTGGAGACCCGATGTGAATCGCAAGACCGTGCTTGTGTTGCCGATGCTGCTGGCAACCGTTCCCTCGTGGGCGCAGACACCGGTTGCCGGGGTGGCTGACGCTGCCGCGCCGGCAGCGGACCCGGCAGCGGCCGTGCAGCTCGCGCCGGTCCGAGTGATCGGCCTGACGCCGGTCGATCCAAGTGGCGTGCCGCTGGACCGCTATCCCGGCAACGCCCAGGCGGCCACCGCGCTGGACATCCAGAACGCCCAGGCGCAGAGCCTGAGTGACTTCATGGCTCGCAAGCTCGGCAGCGTCTTCGTCAGCGATGCCCAGAACAACCCGTACCAGCCGGACCTGTTCTATCGCGGCTACTCGATCAGCCCGCTGCTGGGTCTGCCGCAGGGGCTGGCGCTGTATCTCGACGGCGTGCGGGTCAACGAAACCTTCGGCGATGTCGTCAACTGGGATCTGATCCCCGATGCGGCGATCCAGTCGCTGCAGCTGGTACCGGGCTCCAATCCGGTGTTCGGCCAGAACACGCTGGCGGGTGCGCTGGTGCTGCGCAGCAAGACCGGCTTCGATCTGGACGGCAGTCGCATCGAGCTGGGTGGCGGCTCGTTCAGCCGCTTCGGCACCTCGGTCGAACACGGCTGGTCGCAGGGCCCGTACGCCGTCTACGTGGCCGGCGAGTACGACCGCGAGGACGGCTGGCGTGATTTCTCGCCCAGCCGCATCGGTCGCCTGTTCGCCAAGGGCAGCTACCTGGACCAGGGCACGTCGGTCGACCTGTCGGTCAGCCTTGCCGACAACCGCCTGACCGGCAACGGCGCGGCGCCGGTCGCGCTGCTGGCGCGCGATGGCCGGGCGCGGGTCTTCACCCATCCGGATCTCACCGAGCCGCGCCTCGGCGCCGTCAATCTGCAGGCCAGCCACGCGTTCTCCGAGCATCTCAGCTGGTCCGGCGGGATCGCGTTCCGGCGCAATTACTCGAAGTCGCTGAACGGCGACGGCACCGAGTACGAGGCCTGCGCCGAACCGGGCAATGCCGACGGCGACGGCAACGCCTTCCTGTGCGAGCAGAACGAGGATGGCGAGGAAGTGCTGACCACGCCGGACGGCAGTCCGATCGTCGCGGGCGAGGCCAACGACTCGGCCACCGTCAACACCTCCTCGACCGACCAGCACGCCTACAGCCTGCGCACCCAGCTGGTATTCACGGGAGCCAAGCCACGCGACCGGATCACGGTCGGTGGCACGGCGGAGTTGGGCCGCGTGCGCTTTGCCTCGCAGACCGAAGTCGGTGCGCTGACCGAGGATCGCGGCGCCGAAGGCAGCGGCGAGGAAGTACTCGATTCCTTTGTGCGCCTGCATACCCGCAAGTACGTCTACAGCGGCTTCGTGGTTGGCAACTGGTCGCCGCTGGAGCCGCTCGACATCACGGCCGCCGCCAGCCTCAACCACACGCAGGTGGTGTTGCGCGATCGCGGGCCGGACGACGATCTCGACGGCAACCACAAGTTCACCCGGCTCAATCCGTCGATCGGTGCGGCCTGGAAGTTCACGCCAAGGCTGACCGGCTTCGCCAACTTTGC
>CAYPJK010000676.1:0-1608 GCA_964411025.1 uncultured Nevskia sp. | reverse complement strand
ACTCAACGACGAGCAGCGTGCGTTGCAGGCGGCGGCGCGTGATTTCGCGCGCCATGAACTGGCGCCCTACGCTGCCCAATGGGACGCGGAGTCCGAGTTTCCACGGGAGACGATCGCCAAGGCCGGCGAGCTGGGCTTCTGCGGCCTCTACACGCCGGAGGCGCTCGGTGGCCTGGGCCTGTCACGCCTCGACTCCTCGGTCCTCTTCGAGGAGCTGGCGGCCGGCTGCACCAGCACCACGGCCTTCATCACCATCCACAACATGGCGACCTGGATGTTCGCCACCTGGGGGCAGGAGCAGCTTGCCCGGCAGTGGGTGCCCAGGCTCGCGGCCGGTGAACTGCTGGCCTCGTACTGCCTGACCGAGCCCGGAGCGGGCTCCGATGCGGCGGCGCTGAAGACCCGCGCGGAGAAGCGTGGCGGCTACTACCTGCTCAATGGCACCAAGGTGTTCATCTCCGGCGCCGGCTCCACCGACTGGCTCGTGGTGATGGCGCGCACCGGCGCGGAAGGACCCAAGGGCATCAGCGCCTTCGCGGTGCCGGCGGACAGCCCGGGCATCTCCTACGGCAAGAAGGAACACAAGATGGGCTGGAACAGCCAGCCCACGCGGATGATCAGCTTCGACAACGTGGTGGTGCCGGAGGGCAACCGCCTCGGCGCCGAAGGCGAAGGCTTCACGATCGCGATGAAGGCGCTCGACGGCGGCCGCATCAACATCGCCACCTGCTCGGTCGGCACTGCGCAGGCGGCGATCGAACGCGCGCAGGCGCATCTGAACACACGCAAGCAGTTCGGCCAGCCGCTGGCCGCGTTCCAGGGCCTGCAGTTCCGGCTTGCCGACATGCTGATCGAGCTGGTGTCAGCGCGGCAGATGGTGCGGCTGGCGGCCTGGATGCTCGACAGCGACAGCCCGCAGGCCAGCACCTATTGCGCGATGGCCAAGCGCCACGCCACCGACATCGGCTTCAACGTCGCCAACCAGGCGCTGCAACTGCACGGCGGCTACGGCTACAGCCGCGAGTACCCGCTGGAACGGCATGTCCGCGACAGCCGCGTGCACCAGATCCTCGAAGGCACCAACGACATCATGCGGGTCATCGTGGCCCGCGCATTTCTGCGCGAAGGCGCACCGGAGGTATTGAGATGAGCGTCAGCAGCAGCCCCTCGTACGCGAACCTGAAACTGGAGAAGCGCGGCCACACCGCGATCGTCACGCTGGACAATCCGCCGGCGCACACTTGGACCGCCGATAGCCTCTCAGCCCTTCAGCAGCTGGTGCTGGACCTGAACGCCGACCGCGACATCTACGCGCTGGTGATCACCGGCGACGGGCCGAAGTTCTTTTCCGCCGGTGCCGATCTCAAGCTGTTCGCCGATGGCGACAAGGCTCGCGCCCGCGACATGGCGCGGCGCTTCGGCGAGGCCTTTGAAGGCTTGAGCGCGTTCCGTGGCGTCAGCATCGCGGCGATCAACGGCTTCGCGATGGGCGGCGGTCTGGAATGCGCGCTGGCCTGCGATATCCGTATTGCCGAAACGCAGGCGCAGATGGCGCTGCCGGAAGCCACGGTGGGCCTGCTGCCCTGCGCCGGCGGTACCCAGAACCTC
>CAYPJK010000675.1:0-1610 GCA_964411025.1 uncultured Nevskia sp. | reverse complement strand
TTCGTTGCAGAAGTGCTCGAGTTCCGCCGCCGTCAGTTCGGCCCCCAGCAGTTCGCGCGCCGCCGTCCGGACCGCGGCCGCATCGCGGCTGCCGTCGATCAGCCGGGCCAGCTCGAATTCAGCCGGATCCAGTCGGATCGGCCGGCCGTGGCGGGCGCCGGTCAGCGCGTAGTACAGGCCATCGGCCGACTTGGCCGCCGAGCCGAAGACGAATTTTCGATACAGGTGACGAGGGCTTTCCATCAGGGAGCTCGGGAAGATCGGCTTCGGGGAACGATAGGGACGGACGCGGCCGGGGTGGTGTCAGGGCGCCGCCAGCGCGCCATTGACGGCCAGCAGATCGTCTTGGTTCAGGCTGCCGGCAGCCGCCCGCAGGCGCAGCGAATTGAGGATGGCGTCGAAGCGGGCGACCGCGTAGTCGCGCTCGGCCCGGTAGCGGCTGCGCAGCGCCAGCAGCAGGTCGCCGTTGGTCCGGGTGCCGACCTCGTAGCCGACGCGGATCGCGTTCTCGCTGGCGGTCGTCGACTGCACCGCCTGCTTCAGCGCGCGCACCTTGGCGATCGCGGCGCTGGAGTTCAGGAACGCCACCTGCACCTTGCGCAGCGCGTCGGCGCGCTTGGCCGCTTCATCGGCCTCGGCCCGCACCACGCCGGCCTGAGCGGCGCGGATCGCGGAGCTAATGGCACCGCCGGTGAAGATCGGAATCTTCACCTGCAGGCCGACGCGTTCATCGGTGGCGCGGTTGCCTTCGGCGCCGATGCCGTTGGAGATGCCGCCTTCGGCGTACTGGTAGGTGTAGGCGGCCAGCGCGTCGACTCTCGGCCAGCGCGCGCCATAGGCCTTGTCGACGTTCTTGCGGGCGATCTCGGTGGCCAGCATCTGCGCCTTCAGCTGCAGGTTCTGCTTGCCGGCGCGCTCGATCCAGACGTCCAGGCTGTCCGGTTGCGGCGCCGCCGGCAGGTAGGTCTTCGACAGGCCGTCGAGCGCGCCGAAGCGGGTGCCGCCGCTGAGCAGTTCCAGCTGCACGCGCGACACCGCCACCGCGTTCTTCGCGGCGATCAGCGCCGCCGCCGCCAGATCGAGCTGCGATTGCGCGACCTGCACCTCGGTATCGGCCACCAGCCCGGCCGCCGACTTGTCGCGGGTCTGCGCCAGCACCGCCTCGATGGCGGTCTTCTCGGCTTCGGCGAAGCGCAGTTCCTCATCCGCCGACAGCGCGGCGAAATAGGCTTCGACGACGCCGATGCGCAGCGTGTCCTGGGCGTCGTAGGTCAGCAGGCCGGCGCGGCTGACTTCCAGCGCGGCGGTATCGAGCGTCAGGTACAGGCCGCGATCGAACAGCACCTGCGTCAGGCCGATCTGATAGCCGACGCTGTTGAAGGCATCGGTACGGTTGACATCGGCGCCGCTGGTCGGGATGGCACCGACGCCGCCGACGAAGAAGCGGCCACTGAGCGTCTGGCTGACGGTGGCCGCCTCGCCGCTGACGCCGATCTGCGGCAGCAGCTTGGCCAGCGCCTGCGGCCGCGCCTCGATCGCCTGCTGGTAGCCGGCGATCACCGACAGGTACTCGGGATTGCCGTCGAGTGCCTTGGTGTAGACCGACAGCA
>CAYPJK010000674.1:0-1611 GCA_964411025.1 uncultured Nevskia sp. | reverse complement strand
AGGCCAGAGCGAGGGCGGCGACATCGTGCTGAGCCGGGCCATGGCGCAAGATCCAGCCGTCGCGCTGTTGCTGGCCGCCCACGCCACGCGCGAGGAGAGCGTTGCGCTGAAGGGCTTCGCCGACCCGATCGGCTTCGTCCGCGTCTTCCCTCAGGTGCCGAAGTAGGCGCCCATCACGGCGGCTGCCTCATCGTTGGCCTTCAGCCCCTGCTGCAGGAAGCGCGTCAGCGAGAAGAAGCCGTGAATCGTGCCGGGATAGTTCACATAGGTCGTCTTGATGCCGGCATCGATCAGACGGTTGGCGTAGGCGCGGCCCTCGTCGCGCAACGGATCGTAGCCCGCTGTCAGCACGAATGCCGGCGGCAGGCCGCGAAGGTCCTTGGCCAGCAGCGGCGAGAGGCGCAGGTCGGCGAAGTCGGTACCGGCCGGGATGTAGGCCTTCCAGAACCAGTCGATCAGGTCGCGGGTGAGGAAGTAGCCGTCCGCAAATTCCTGATGCGAGGCGGTGCCGCGCCGGGCATCGGTCGCCGGGTAGATCAGCATCTGGAAGGTGGGTCCGGTTTCGCCGGCGTCGCGACAGGCCTGGCAGAGCACGGCGGCGATCGCGCCGCCGGCCGAGTCGCCGCCGACGGCGATGCGGCCGCCATCGACGCCGAAGGCCAGTGCGTTGTCCCGGATATGGCGGAAGGCGGCGATGCTGTCGTCGGTCGGTGCCGGGAAGGGATGCTCCGGCGCCAGCCGATACTCGATCGAGATCACCTGGCAGCGGCTGTGGTTGGCGAGCCGGCGGCAGGTCGAATCGTGCGTCTCGATGGTGCCGATCACGAAACCGCCGCCGTGATAGTAGATCAGCGTCGGCAGCGGCGCGTCGATTGCGCCGAGCGGCCGGTAGCGACGGAACGGCAGCGGTCCGGCCGGTCCGGCGATGATGCCGTCGATGGTCTCCGCCACCTGCGGCGCCTCGGCGTCGCTGTCCTCCGACATCTTGTTCACCGCCAGCCGCCCCTCCTTGTAGGGCAGAGTGTGCAGCCTGGGCCGGCCGGCCTCGACGTCCTTCTCCATCAGGTCGAGCCGCGCGCGGGCTTCGGTGTCGAGCATCTCTTGTTCCTTCGATCACAACAGAAAGTTTCGGGCGTGGACGGCCACGTCGGTGGCGCGCTCCCAGCTCATGCAGAAGCGCGCGTCCGGGACGATCTCGACCTTGGCATGCGGGCACTTGGCCTGCAGTAGCGCGCGGTGCCGGCCGTAGATGAAGTGCTCGCCGTAGAGCATCAGCACGGGACTGGCGAGCGCCGCCATGCCGGCCAGCGTGTCGAAGCGCGACAGCGCGCCCATCGCCTGCCAGCGGTCGCGGCCGATCTCGAGCTGGGCGGTGTTGATACGGTCCATCCATGACTGCGTCGGCTTCATCGGCGCGTGTTCGGGATCGTGCTGGAGCAGATAGTCGATGGTGCGTGGCGCGGGAAAGCCGGTCGGGTCGGACGGGCGCACCTTGGCGATGTCGCCGATGTCCTTCCGCGCGGTGTCGGCGTCGCTGAAATAGGGCGTGTTGATCAGCACGACCTTGTCGATGCGCCGACGCCAGCCGGAGCCCAGCGCGATGCTGACGGC
>CAYPJK010000673.1:0-1615 GCA_964411025.1 uncultured Nevskia sp. | reverse complement strand
CCGATGATTACGTGCGCCGAGTGCTGGTCGGCGCGCTCGGCGAGGACAAGGCCAATGGCCTGATCGACCGCATTCTCCTGGGCCGCAATTCCAAGGGCCTGGAAGCGCTGAAGTGGATGGAAACCCGTGCCGTCGCCGACCTGGTCCGCAACGAGCACCCGCAGATCGTCGCGATCGTGCTGGCCTATCTCGATCCCGATCAGGCGGCGGAAGTCGTGCAGCTGCTGCCGGAGCGGATGCGCACCGACGTGCTGATGCGCATCGCCAAGCTCGACGGCATCCAGCCCGCCGCGCTCAAGGAACTCGACGAGATCATGGAGCGCCAGTTCTCTGGCGGTTCCAACCTGAAATCGTCCAGCGTCGGCGGCGTCAAGGTCGCGGCCAGCATCCTCAACCTGATGGATTCGGCGATCGAGTCGGCGATCACCACCAGCATCGCGGCGGCGGACGAAGACCTCGGGCAGCGCATCCAGGACCTGATGTTCGTGTTCGACAACCTCGCCGATGTCGACGATCGCGGCATCCAGACGCTGCTGCGCGAGATCCAGACCGACCAGCTCGGCCTGGCGCTGAAGGGTGCCGATCCGAAGATCCGCGACAAGTTCCTGAAGAACATGTCCAAGCGCGCGGCCGACATGATGGTCGAGGACATGGAGGCCAAGGGCCCGGTGCGGCTGGCCGATGTCGAGGCCGCCCAGAAGGAGATCCTGGCCACGGCCCGCCGGCTCGGCGAATCCGGCGAGATCATGCTCGGTGGCAAGGGAGAATCCTTTGTCTGAAGCCTGCCCGCGTGCTGAGTGCGGAGAACGCTGATGGCCGAAGCCGCTTTCTGGGCCGCCGAAAGTCTTGGCCGCGTGCAGCGCTGGGACCTGCCGGATTTCTCGCCGCCGCCACCGCCACCGGAACCGGTGCTGCCGCCGCACACTGCCGAACACTTCGACGAACTCGAGCGTACCGCCTACGAGGACGGCTATGCCCGCGGCCATGCCGAAGGCCATGCCCAGGGTTATGGCGATGGCGCCGCCCGGGTCCGCGAGCAGGCGGCCGCGCTGCGCGCGCTGTTCGATCACGCCGGTGCGCCGCTGAAGGCGCTTGACGCCGAAGTCGAGCGGGCGCTGGTGGCCCTGGCGCTGGAAGTCGGCCGCCGGCTGGCGCAGGCGACGCTGCTGCAGTCGCCGGAGGCGGTTGCCGGGCTGATCCGCGAATCGCTGGGCGCGCTGGCGCAGCCGGCCCGCGACGCCCGCATCCACCTGCATCCGGCCGATGTCGAGCTGGTGCGCGAAACCCTGGAACTGCCGGACGATTACGCCGGCTGGCGACTGGTGCCGGACAAGGACCTGATGCGCGGCGACTGCCAGATCGCCACCGATGCCGCCCGCGTCGATGCCCGACTCGATACCCGCGAGGCGGCCGTCGCGCAGGCCGTGCTCGGAGACCGCAAGTGAGCCTGGCCGCCGCCCGCGATGCGCGCCTCGTGCGGACGCTGGGTGCCGCCACCGACCGTGTCGCCAACACCCGCAGCGTGATCGTCGAAGGCGTGCTCAAGCGCGTCGTCGGCCTGACCCTGGAAGCGGTCGGCCTGCAGTCGCAGATCGGCAGCCGCTGCCGCGTGGTC
>CAYPJK010000672.1:0-1618 GCA_964411025.1 uncultured Nevskia sp. | reverse complement strand
CCCCTGGCGCGCCCGGCATGGGGCTGGTGCACGGCCACAGCGGCTTCGGCAAGACCACCGCCATCGCCTGGATCAACAACAAGCGCAACGGCGTCTACGTGCGCGCGCTGGCCACCTGGACGCCCAGCGCCATGCTTGCCGCCATCCTGCGGGAACTGCGCCGCAGCCCGCGCGGCAGCTGCGCGCTGATGACCGAAGACATCGTCGAAGAACTCGGCCGCACCGGCCGGCCGCTGTTCATCGATGAGGCCGACTACCTGGTCAACTCCATGAAGCTGACCGAAACCCTGCGCGACATCCACGACATCTCGCTGGTGCCGGTCGTGCTGGTCGGCATGGACAAGATCGAAGACCGGCTGCGCCACCGCAAGCAGCTGATCGGCCGCCTGGCGCAGAACGTCCGCTTCGAACCGGCTGATGCCGAAGACGCCCACCTGCTGGCCGAGCAGCTCTGCGAAGTCAACGTGAAGCCGGATCTGATCAGCCTGCTGCACGACAAGAGCGGCGGCAGCGTGCGCAACATCGTGGTCGGCCTCGCGCGCATCGAACAGAAGGCGCGCGCCCTGGGCCTGGCCGAGATCGACCGCAAGCAGTTCGGCGCGGCCGAACTGTTCACTGGGGCGCAGTGATGGCGCAGCCCTGCACCTGCCCGAACTGCGGCACCACGTGGACGCCCGGCCGCAAGCCCAAGTCCCAGCCGCGCGTCTCGAAGGCACCCAGCAAGCCGAATGATCGCAGCCGCATGTGGGCCTCCATGCGGATCATGCGGGTGTTCACCGCGCAGGACATCAGCGGCACGGCAGAGGCCAGCGAACCGGCCAGCCGCGCGTTCATCCACGCCCTGATGCAGGCCGGCTACATCCGCGTGGAACGGATGACCACCTTCGAAGTGGGCGACTTCACCAGCTACCGGCTGATCAAGAACACCGGCCCGCTGGCGCCGCGTCTGCGGTCGGACGGCAAGACCCTGCTCGATCTCAACCTCAACCAGGAGCTGCCGCGTGTCCGCGCCTGAACCGAGCTGGATCGCCCAGCTGCGGCAAACCGCCATGCAAGTCGGCCAGCCGAAGACCGCCGAGCTGATCGGCTACTCCACTGCCGTCGTCTGCAGCGTGCTGAAAGGCACCTACAAGGGCGATTGGACCCGCGTTGAAGAGCGCGTGAAAGGCGCGCTGATGGGCGCGGAAGTGGAGTGTCCGGTGCTCGGCGCACTGGCCCGCGACCGCTGCCTGGACAACCAGCGCGCGCCGTTCGCCGCCACCAATCCCACCCGCGTGCAGCTCTGGCACTCATGCAAGCGCTGCAGCCACAACCTGGGCACCAAGCCCACCGGAGGCAAGGCATGAACCACACCCCGATCAAGCGCAGTGCTGTCGCGCTGCTGGCCAACGATGTTGCGGAGCTGCTGCGGGCCGATGGCCCGCTGGCCGTGGACAAGATCCGCAAGCGCCTCGGTATCGCCAGCGTCGAGCGCCTGCAGGCCGCCGTGGCGCTGCTGAAGGGCGACCGCACCATTGAAGCCTTCGAGGCCGACAGCGCCGCCGGCTTCGCCGTGCTGCGCATCACCGGCGACACCCGGCCGCTGCCGCGCACCAGGGCGCGCGGCGGCATCAGCGAA
>CAYPJK010000671.1:896-1618 GCA_964411025.1 uncultured Nevskia sp. | reverse complement strand
GGATGCCCGGCGGCATGAAATCGTGGCCGAGCGTGTACATCTTCATGATCGGCGTATAGCCGGAGGCATCGCCGTAGTCGTAGGCATAGGCGCCCTTGGTCAGGGTCGGGCAGGAGGTCGGCTCCACGGCCACGCAACGCAGGTTCTGGGCGCGCTTCTCGCCGCTGAGCTTGTCCGACAGGAACGGGAAGGCGATGCCGGCGAAGCTCGAACCGCCGCCGCAGGGCCCGAAGATCACGTCGGGGTACAGGCCGATCTTGTCGAACTGCTTCTTCGCTTCCAGGCCGATCACGGTCTGGTGCAGGGCCACGTGATTGAGCACCGAGCCGAGCGTGTAGCAGACGCCTGGATCGGCCGCCGCTTCCTCCACCGCTTCGGAAATCGCCAGCCCCAGCGAGCCCATCGAATTCGGATCAGCGGCCAGCGCGCGCCGGCCGGCCTCGGTGCGGTCGGTCGGGCTGGCGAACACTTCCGCGCCCCAGGTCTGCATCATCGAGCGGCGAAACGGCTTCTGCTGGAAGCTGACCTTGACCATGTAGACCCGCACCGGCAGGCCGAACATCTGGCCCGCGTAGGCGATCGAGCTGCCCCACTGGCCGGCGCCGGTTTCGGTGGTCAGCCGCTTGGTGCCGGCGATCTTGTTGAAGTAAGCCTGCGGCACTGCCGAGTTCGGCTTGTGCGAGCCGGCCGGCGACACGCCTTCGTACTTGTAGAAAATCTTG
>CAYPJK010000671.1:0-886 GCA_964411025.1 uncultured Nevskia sp. | reverse complement strand
CGTGCCGAGCGCCTGCTCCAGCCGCAGCGCGCGGATCAGCGGGCTCGGCCGCCACTGGGCATAGATCTGGCGCACCGGTTCCGGAATCTCGATCCAGCGCTGGGCCGACATTTCCTGCTCCAGGATCGGCCCCGGGAAGATGGCGCCCATCTTCTCCGGCGTCACGACATGGCCATCGGCCCCCAGCGGCGGCGGCGGCGGCTGGCGCAAGTCGGCCACCACGTTGTACCAGTGCTTGGGGATCTCGTCGGCTTCCAGGTTGATGCGGAGCGGCGTCATTTCTCGTGGTCTCCTCGGTTGAATGGCTCGCGCTGCCAGCTTATCGGCAACCGGACCGGCCGTGCCGCACGACACCCCAGCCGCCGTCGCAGAGCCGGAAGCGCGACAGCCGGTTAAACTGCCAGCCCCGCAATCGCTTCGATCCCCTTCGTCATGACTCGCTGGCGTCGTTTTCCATGAGTGGCAAACGGTTCGTGCCGACGGCGCGACCCGCGACAGGACCCGCGACAAGGCGGGGCGAACACTGAAAACGACTCCAGCAGGCCGCGTCATGATCGTGATGATCGACAACTACGACTCCTTCACCTACAACCTCGTGCAGTACTTCGGCGAGCTGGGGGCGGAAGTCGCCGTGCACCGCAACGACCAGATCACGGTCGATGAAGTGGCCGCACTGAAGCCCAGCCACATCGTGCTGTCGCCCGGGCCGTGCACGCCGAACGAGGCCGGCATCTGCCTGGAGCTGATCGAGACGCTCGGCAAGCCGGGCCGTTTCCCGATTCTGGGGGTGTGCCTCGGCCATCAGTCGATCGGCCAGGCCTTCGGCGGCACCGTGCGCCGCGCGGCGCAGGTGGCGTTGGACACGCTGGCGAACATGGCCGACGGC
>CAYPJK010000670.1:0-1619 GCA_964411025.1 uncultured Nevskia sp. | reverse complement strand
CACGCACTCGAACGGCAGCGCCAGCACCGTCGGCTTCAGCGCCGGCAGCTCGAGAAAGCAGGCCGCATACGGCAGGGCCCGCAAGGTGTCGGTCCAGCAGCGGCGCAGGCCGTCGTCGTCGGCGGCGCGCCAGCGCGCCAGCACGGCGTCGACGCTCAGCGGCCGGCCATCGTCATCAACGATACGCAGATGGAGGCCGGGCGTGGCGGGCAGCGGCTGGTGGAGAACGGCGGGCATCGGTCGTCGCGGGCAGGGAAGGGGAGGGCCGTGATCATCCCATCCGGCGGCGGGTGCTGGCCCGTCTGGCCGCCGGCGCGGCGGCCTCGCTACGATCGCGGCGCCAGCCCGGCAGACCGCTCACGAGATTCCGCGCCATGACCCCGACCGAGATCGTCAACGCCTTCATCGCCGAATGGCAGCACCCCGACACCTTCAAGACCTGCGTGCATCGCTGGTTCGCTGCCGACTGCGCGTACGAGAACGTCGGCATGTCGAAGACCACCGGGCCGGACGAGGCCGTCGCCTTCTTTGCCGCGATGGGCAGCCAGATGGATCTGGCGACGATCGGCGTCGACATGCTTGGCATTGTCGCGCACGGCGACACGGTGATGACGGAGCGCATCGACTACCTGAAGAATTCGGCCGGCGTCACCCTGTTCACGATCCCGCTGATGGGCGTGTTCAGGATCCGCAACGGCAAGATTGCCGAATGGCGCGACTATTTCGACGTCACCTCGTTCCGGGGCGGCTGAGCCCACGTCAGCGCCCGCCAGCCGAGATAGACGCCGATCGCGACGTCGACGCTGGCGCAGTACAGCGGATACCAGCCGGGCACGCCGGGGTTGACGAACCACTGCGGGTGGATCGCGTCATAGCCGCCGTGCAGCAGCCACAGCGCCGCGACCACCGCCGTGACCGCGACCGGATGCCGCTGGCCCAGCAGCGCCAGCACGACTCCGCCGACGAGGTACGGCAGGCCGACGCGCAGCTCATCCACCGCAATGGCCGGCGCATCCGCCAGCAGCGCGAAGCCGGCGTACAGCGCCGGCAGCACCAGCAGGCTGGCGGCGTATGACCAGCGTTCGGCGCGCAGCGCGCGGCTAATCGCGATCAGGGCGGCGGCCGACAGCAGGCCGGCGATGACGGCGATCATGCGCGGCCCGCCGCCGTTGCCGCCCCGGCGCAGGCCGCGCACAGGCAGGCGAGGCCGCGCTGGCTTTCCGGGACGCGCGCCAGCGTGGCCGGCGGAATCGGCAGGTCCGTGCACCAGCAGGTCACGTCGAAGCGTCCGCAGGCGGCCGGCGCGCAGCCGTTCGGCCCGCCGCACAGCGGGCACTGGTGATTCGGCAGCGGGATGCCGGGCGCGCTGCCGCTGCCGTTCATGCCGGCCTCCGCAGCACGGCGCGGCCCTGGGCGATCGCGCCGGCCAGTTCGGTGCCGACGAACAGCCAGAGCACCGGAATCGCGCCTTCGGCGAGCACGTAGTAGGCGATCAGCGCCGACACCAGCAGCCGGCCGATGGTGTCGACCAGCGCCAGCACGCCGACCGGGTGCAGCAGCCGGGCGGCGATCCAGACCAGCACCCTCACGCCGCTGAGGTTGACGAAGAACAGCGCCAG
>CAYPJK010000669.1:0-1624 GCA_964411025.1 uncultured Nevskia sp. | reverse complement strand
GCGCGCATCGGCCCGCTGCTGCAGCAGCACCCGCTGTGGCCGGAATCGGTCAACGTCGGCTTCATCCAGATCATCGACCGCGGCCATGCCCGGCTGCGTGTCTACGAGCGCGGTTCCGGCGAAACCCTGGCCTGCGGCAGTGGTGCCTGCGCGGCGTTCGCGGTGGCCCGCGCCTGGGGGCTGCTCGATGCCCGCGCCGAACTGGCGCTGCGCGGCGGCACGCTGATCCTGGACTGGGATGGCGACGCCCGGCACCCGGTGCTGATGACTGGCCCTGCCACCACTGTTTTCGAAGGGAGATTCGAGTGGGCGAACTGACGACCGACCCGGTCGCGCCGGTGATTGCCGAACCGCAGCCGGCTGCTGCCGTCAGCGAAGCGCAGGTGGTGGCGTTCCTGAAGGCCGATCCGCTGCTGCTGACCCGTCACCCGGTGTTGCTGGAGCAGCTGGAAGTGGCCCACGCGGCCGGCTCGGCGGTGTCACTGATCGAACGGCAGGTGGAACTGCTGCGCGGCAAGAACCAGCGCCTGGAAGCGCGGCTGGAGAAGCTGATCGACAGCGCCCGGGCCAACGAGGTGCGCGCCGACAAGACCCTGAAGCTGGCGCTGGCGCTGATCCGCGCGCCGTCGCTGGCGGCGATCGCGGCGGCGCTGCGCGCGTCGATGCGCGATGACTTCGGCCTCGACGATGTCTTCATCGGCCTGCATCCGCCGCTGTTCAAGCGCCATGACATCGACGGCATCGTGCCGGTCGACGCCGGCGGGCCGATCGCCCGCGCCTGGGACAACTTCCTGCGCACGCGGCTGATCGAATGCGGCCCGATCGATCCCGAGCGGGCGCGGCTGCTGTTCCCGAAATGCGACGCCACCATCGCCTCGGCTGCCGTCGTGCCGCTGGAGCGTGACAAGCACCTGGGTTTCATCGCGCTCGGCTCCGCCGATGCCGACCGCTTCCAGCCCCGTCAGGGCAAGCTGTTCCTGGAGATGACCGCCGAGCTGGTGTCGGCGGCGATCCGCACCCGGCTCAACTAACTGAATTGCGCCTCGCGCCGCGATCCGGCGCAAAGCTTGCAGCGCAATTCCGCATTCGCCCTCGTATCCGCATCCGACCCCCAAGAGCCTGATCCATGAGCATTGCCCGTATCCCCGCCACCCTGATTCCCGGAGACGGAATCGGCCCCGAGATCGTCGACGCCACGCTGGCCGTGCTCGATGCACTGGAGGCCCCGTTCGAATGGGAAACCTGCGTGGCGGGCCTGGCCGGCGTCACCGCCGAAGGTGATCCGCTGCCGAAGGCGACGCTCGACTCGATCCGCCGCACCCGGCTGGCCTTGAAAGGGCCGCTGGAAACGCCCTCCGGCGGCGGTTACCGCTCGTCGAACGTGCGGCTGCGCGAGGAATTCCAGCTGTACGCCAACCTGCGTCCGGCGCAGACGCTGATTCCGGGCAAGCGCTACGAAAAGATCGACCTGGTGGTGGTGCGCGAGAACATCGAAGGCCTGTACATGGGCTACGAGCACTTCATCCCGATCGGCGGCGATCCGCACGCCGTCGGCATGGCCACCGGCATCAACACCCGCCAGGGCTGCCGGCGGATCCTCGAATACGAGTTCGAATACGCCATC
>CAYPJK010000668.1:0-1624 GCA_964411025.1 uncultured Nevskia sp. | reverse complement strand
CGTCGCGGCCGCCACGCCGGCTTCCGCATCCCGTCCGCTGCGCCGTCGCTGGGCGACGTGGGCGGGGCTGCTGCTCGCCGGCCCGCTGGCCGGCACCGCGAGCGCGGCAACCCTCGTCGTGACCTCCGGCGATGTCAGCCAGAGCACGGAATGCCATCTAGTGGATGCGATCACCGCCGCCAACACCGACACCGCCACCGGCGGCTGCGCGGCCGGCAGCGGCGCCGACACGATCTTCATCGCCCCCGGCGTCACCACCACGCTGACGCAGGTGAACAACAGTGGCATCAGCGCCGACGACGTAGCCCGAGGCTTGCCGATCATCCGCAGCACGGTGCGCATCGACGGCAACGGCAATGTCATCGCGCGCAGCACGGCGGCGGGCACGCCGGAATTCGGCCTGCTGTCGGTGGCCAGCGGCGGCGATCTGACCGTCAACGGCGCGGTGCTGACCGGCGTATCTAGCAACGGAAGCGGCGGCGCGGTCTATCTCGTTACCGGCGCGCGCGTGCTGCTGACCGCCAGCGAGGTCCGTGGCAACGTAGCGTCCATCGCGGGCGGCGGCATCGCCTCATTCGGCACGCTGGAGATCCGCGACAGTGTGGTGTCGGGAAATGCGACTAATGGCGCTAGTACTGTCAGCTCGGCAGGCGGTGGCATGGCCATCAACGGCGGCACGGCCGCGTTGCGCAACGTCACGATCGCCAACAACATCGCACGAAGCGGCGGAGGTCTGTCCATTTCCGGGGCGACCGTAAGCCTCAATCACGTCACCATCACTGGCAACACAGCTAACACCAGCGGCGGCATCTCATTGCTGGGCACGGTGACGCTGCAGAACAGCATCGTGGCCGGCAATCGCGCCCAGACTGGAAGTAACGAAATCCCGATTGGCGCCCGAAGCCGATTCTCCAGCCTTGGCCACAACCTGATCGGCGACAGCAGCCAGACGCGCTCGCAGGCCTTCGGCACGGCGACATTGCTCCCCAGCGACCGGCTGGCGACATCGGATGCCGGCAGCAATGGCACGCAGGTGCCGACCGCGCTCGGCAGCATCGTCCAGCTCGGCACCGACGGCGCGCCGGTGGTGACCAACAACGGCGGCGCCACGCCGACCGTCGCGCTGGTCGCCGGCAGCCCGGCGATCAACGCCGCCGACCCGCTGTTCACCGACAGCACGCCCACCGCCGGCAGCGCGCTGCGCCGCGACCAGCGCCGTTATCTGCTGGCCGACGGCGATACCCGCCGCGATATCGGCGCGTTCGAGTTCCCCGGCTTGCCGCCGGTCGCCCCGGCCGCACCGACGGCGCTGACCGCAACGCCGGGCGATGGCAGCCTGACGATTGCGTTCACGCCGGGCGAGGCCGGCTCCTCGCCGATCAGCAACTATTGGGTCGCGCTCGGCAGCAGCGGCCTGTAGGCTGCCCGGCTGCCTCTCCACCTGGAAGTTCCTGCACAACATTGCCATCGCGGCCTTGAGCTCCAGTAGCGCAAGATTCCGCCCCGGGCAGAAGCGAGGCCCTGCGCCGAAGGGAACGAAGGCCCTGGTATTGTGCCGCTGGAAATCGGCTGAAGGGCAGTCTGTATGAGCGAGCCAGCGCTCAGGCCGAAATTGATCGGCCTC
>CAYPJK010000667.1:0-1627 GCA_964411025.1 uncultured Nevskia sp. | reverse complement strand
ATATTGGTGGTCGGCGCCACAGCGTCGATGGCGCCCCACGAAACGGTGTTGAGGGCTGCACCGGCGTCGTCCAATTCGTCGATTGACGGCAGCTCGCCGTCTTCCTCACCGCCGGCCGCGGCGTCGATCACGGTCAAGGTATCCGGATCCAGCAGCAACGTGCCGATGGCGCCACTGCTGGCGCTGGTGTCGACACTCCCGGTGAAAGCCAGGGTCTGCTTGCCGGATACCTCGACGAAGCCGCCGTCGCCCGACTCGGCTCCGCCACGCGCCGAGATCGTGCCGTGGAAACGCGTCGCGTCGTCCGCCCACACCACGACCTTGCCGCCGTCGCCGGCCTCGGTCGCGTCGGCCGCGATCGTCGCTTCGGCCCCGACGAAGGTGCGCGTCGCATTGCGCACGTCCGGGTTCTCGCCCCGATAGTCGCCGCCCACCAGCACCGCGCCTCCGCCGTGCGTACCCGACACGTCGATGGCGGCATCGTGTTCGAGCGCGACCCGCTCGCCCAGCACCTGGACGTCACCGCCGCTGCCGCCGGCGCTGCTGACCGCCGTCGTGCGGCTGCCGGCTCCGAGCGCGGCGCGGCCCTCGGCTTCGAGTCGGATGCTGCCGCCGTCGCCCGCGAGCGCATCGGCACGCAGCTCGCCGGTCGAAGTGACGGCGGTCGCGGTCAAGGCGATCTGACCGCCAGCGTCCCCGGCGGTCCGCGCCGTGACGTCGATCTGCCCGGTGTTGAGCACCGACGATCCCGGGCCCATACCGACCAGCATCACCTTGCCACCGCTGCGTTCGACGCGCCCGGCGCGGATCAAGCCCGAGTTGTTGATGGTGTTCTGGAACACGCCCTCGGCGGCGCTGGCCGTGATCAGGACCTCGCCGCCCTCGGCGATGATCTGGCCGGAATTCGCCACCTGGTCATCCAGCGCCGCGGCGTTGTCGATGACCGCGCGATCGACTGCGAAGCGCAGCAGGCCATCGCCGTCGAAGTCGACCGTGACCTGTTCGCCGGCGACCAGGCTGACCTTGCCGGCGGTCGCGACGATCACGCCTTCGTTCGCGACCGACTCGCCGATCAGGGCGACTTCGCCTCCCGGGGTCGTTTCGATATGGCCTTGATTGACCACCCGTCCGGCGTTCTCGCGCAGCGCTTCCAGGGTGTAGCGGCCGGCCATGAAGTCGTCGATGCCGATCTGCATGGCACCGGCGATCAGGCCGCCGACGTTGACCCGTGCCCCGGGCTTGAAGAACACGCCATTGGGGTTCATGAGCACGACGCGGCCGTTGGCCCGGACCTGGCCGAAGATCTCGCTCGGCTTCTGGTCGAAGATGCGATTGAGCGCTTCCGCGCGCGCGTTGGGCTGGTTGAACTGCACCAGCTCGTTGGCTGCGACGTCGAAGCCGCGCCAATCGAGCGCCAGACGCTGGCTGCCCTGATTGATGGTGGTGACGCTGCGCGAGGCGTTCTGCTGGATGCTGCCGGTGCCGGCGACGACCGCCCCACCGGTGGGTGCGGCCTGCAGGCCTTGCGGGACGGCTGCGGCGACCAGGCCGGGCAGCACGAGCGCGCGAATCGAGCGTGCCAGCGGTGTCAGACGCAGGTCCGGGGCGCGAGGCCCGCCGGTCGATA
>CAYPJK010000666.1:0-1632 GCA_964411025.1 uncultured Nevskia sp. | reverse complement strand
CGACCCCGAAGGACATTCCGGACGGCCGCGATGACGATGTCGTCGCCCGGCAGCTGCGTGAAGCGGCCGAATGGGAGACCGATCCGGCGCTGCGCGAGCGGCTGTGGAAGGAATATCGCGACTACAAGAAGAAGCAATGACTGCCATGAAGCCACGGTCGATACCGCCCTGCCTCACTGCGTCGGGCCTGCTGCTCGCAGCGCTGCTGCTGGGCGGCTGCGTGACCCAGACGGTGAAGAAGGTCAACAACGTCAAGGTCGAGACCGCCGCCGTCGAACTGCCGCAGGAACAGCTGCTGGAAGTGGCGATCCTGCCGTTCGAGCCCGGTGTGCCGGACACCATGAAGGAGCAGGAAGCGCAGAACATCTCGCCGGCCGTGCGCGAGGCGGAGTCGAAGTACATCGCCCACACGCTGCGGCAGACGCTGCAGGACACCGGCTACTGGGGGGCGGCGCGGGTGGTGCCGGCCGCCAGCCCCGGCGCCGATCTGACCGTCAAGGGCAAGATCCTGGCCAGCGATGGCGAAACGCTGAAGGTCGCCGTCGAGGCCAGCGACGCCACCGGCCGCAAGTGGCTCGACCGGACCTACGAGGAAACCGCTGCCGAATACGCCTACACCGAGAAGCTGCCGGCCGGCAGCGACCCGTTCCAGGACCTCTACAGCCGCATCGCCAATGACTTGCTGCAGCAGCGGAAGTCGCTCAACGCAGCGAAGCTCAAGGAGATCAACCGGGTGTCGGAACTGCGCTTCGCGGCCGATCTGGCACCGGCCCGGTTCGGCGAGTACCTGAAGGCCGACGGCAGCGGCCGCTATTCGGTGGCGCGGCTGCCGCCGGCCGGTGATCCGTTCATGGCGCGCATCGACCAGATCCGCAGCCGCGACGAGCTGCTGATCGACACGCTCGACCAGCACTACGGCGCGTTCAGCCAGAACATCGGCAAGAGCTACCAGGAGTGGCGCAAGTCCAGCTACCGCGAGGCCCAGGCCTACCGCGAGCTGCGCAACCAGGAGATCACCCGCAAGATCCTCGGCGCGGCAGCCGTGGTCGGCGGCATCTATGCAGCGACCACGGCCACCAACGGCGGCACGGCGACGCTCGGCCAGCTCGGCGTCATCGGCGGCATCTACGGTTTCAAGAGCGGCATGGACAAGGGCTCCGAAAAGAAGATTCACGCCGAAGCGCTGAAGGAGCTGAACAGTTCGCTCGGCACCGAAGTGCAGGCGCAGAACGTCGATCTGGACGGCAAGACGGTCAAGCTCAGTGGCTCGGCCGAGGAGCAGTACGGCCAGTGGCGCGAGCAGCTGCGCGAGCTGTACACGATCGAGACCGGCCTGCCGGCCGCCGCGCCCAAGCCGGCGGCCAAAGGCACGTCCAAGGGCTCCTGAACGGCACGATGCGTGACCTTGATTCCGGCCCTGCCCGCCCCGGCGATGGCTTCGAGCGCATTGCCCCTGCCGATCTGAACAGCACGCCGGTTGGTGCCGGACCGCTGCCGTCGCGCAACGGCATCAGTACGCGCGGCCTGCTGATCGGCGCCGGCCTGATCCTGCTGCTGGCGGCGATGCTGCTGATCGGCCTACCGGCGTTGCTCGACGCCAGTGGCCCTGTTGCACCGGCAACGGAGGCGGTC
>CAYPJK010000665.1:1215-1633 GCA_964411025.1 uncultured Nevskia sp. | reverse complement strand
GAGATCACCGTGATGTCGGCACGGACATAGGCGTTGTCGGTCGATTCGATGAAGCGGCCGACCTGCCACCAGCGCCAGCCGAAGATCGCAGCGGCGGTCAGCACCGCCAGCAGCACGGCGATCCGCAGCCAGCGGCGCAGCGGGGAGGTCGATTCGGAGGCTTCGGGAACGGTGGCGGTGGTGGCCATTTCAGGTGTCCTGCCGGGGCTGCGCGTGTTGCGACGGCGGCGGTCGGCTGATAGTGTACTGTACGTTACAGTTCATTCTGAGCGGTCGTCATGGCCAAAGTCAAACCTGCTCCACCGCCCGCCGAAGCGGCCGAGCCCGCCCTTGCGGCCGATCCGGCCAAGGCGGTCGGCATCCGTGGCGAACGCCGTCGTGAAGCACTGCTGGCCGCGGGCCGCGCGGTGTTTCTGGA
>CAYPJK010000665.1:0-1205 GCA_964411025.1 uncultured Nevskia sp. | reverse complement strand
TGATGCGCCGGGTCGGCGGCTCCAAGGCCAGCCTGTACCGCTACTTCGGCAGCAAGGAAGGCCTGTTCGGCGCCATCATCGAATCCGGCTGCCGCGAGTTCATGGGCCGTTTCCGGGTGCCGACCGGGGCCGATGACGACATCGCCGCGACCCTGACCGAGATCGCCCGCCGCTTCGCCAGCCTGTTCCTCGACGCCGAGCGGCGCGAACTGTTCCGCATCATGATCGCCGAGATGCCGCGCTTCCCGGCACTGGCCCAGCGCTTCTACGAGAACGGCCCGGCGCGCGCCCGCAAGCTGCTCGGCGACTACTTCCAGCGCCAGCACGAGGCTGGCCGCCTGCACTGCCCGGACCCGGAGTTCGCCGCCGTGCAGTTCATCGAGATGGTCAAGGCGGCGCCGCAGCACCGGGCGATGCTCGGCCTGTCGCCATTCCTGCCGGGCCGCGACGCGGCGCAGCACATCGCCGGCGTTGTCGACCTGTTCCTACACGGCTGCGCCCGCGCGCCGGCCACCACCCCGAAGGACCTTTCCCGATGACGATCAAGTCGCTGGCCGCCGCCGGTCTGTTGCTGCTTTCCACCGACGCCGCCGCGATCAGCCTGCACGAGGCGGCCGCGCTGGCGCTGCAGCGCGACCCGCGACTGACCGCCGCACACCGGGCCACTGACGGCAGCGCTGCCGATGTCGAGCTGGCGCGTGCCGGCCTGCGGCCGAGCGTCAGCGCCCAGGTGACGGGCGGCCGGTCCCGCCTGTACACCGACGCGCCGTTCCCGGTCGCCGGGCCGCGCAATCCGCTCAGTTGGGGCCTGGTCGCGACCCAGCCGCTGTACAGCGGCGGCCGGCTGAGCGCGCAGATCAACGATGCCCGCTCGCGGCTCGAAGCTGCACGCGAAACCGAGACCGCCACCGAGCAGCAGCTGCTGTTCGCAGCGGCCGGTGCCTGGCTCGACGTGAAGCGCGACCGGGCGGTGATCGGGCTCAACGAAGGTAACGTCGAAACGCTGGTCCAGGCGCTGGCCGATACCCGCAAGCGCTTCGCGGCCGGCGAGGCGACCAAGACCGATGTCGCCCAGGCGGAAGCGCGGCTGGCCGAGGCCCGGGCGGCGCTGGAGCGGGCGCGGGCCACGGCGGCGGTCAGTGCGGCGGCGTTCGAGCGGGTGGTCGGTGCGCCACCGGATGAACTGCCCGGCGACTGGCCGCGAC
>CAYPJK010000664.1:0-1635 GCA_964411025.1 uncultured Nevskia sp. | reverse complement strand
GGGCCGGGCAGCGCCCGCTCGGCGTCGTCCTGCGCCTGCCAGTGCGCCACTTCCGAGGCCAGCAGGCGCGCGTAGCCGGCCAACACCTGCTCGTCGCCATAGCCGGCCAGCGCCTGGCGCAGCAGGGCGATGCGCGGCAGCCGCCGATTCTCGGCATCGGCGCGGTACTGGCGTGCGCGCAGGTCGTCATGCCAGCAGCGCAGCGCATCGCGATCACCGGCCGGCGGCTCCGCGTCGGCGGCGCAGCGGGCAGAATCGACGGCACGGCGGCCGGCCGCGAGCGGCGCCGGATCACGGGCAAGCGGAGAGGTCATGGCAACAGCGCATCCGGGCAGTTCAGGTCCGGCCGATCATCGAAGCGGGTCGGCGGGAAGTCCTGACGGAATTCCGAAAGTTTCCGAATGCGGTCCGATCCCGGCTGCGTCGCGCTGGCAAGTGCCTGATTCGCATAACGGCTGCGTAACGACGAGCGCCGCCCGTGGCATTTGTGCCGCCCGCTGATCCGGCCCCGTCACGACCACCGTCCGGGCCACGGTCCGGACGCCTCTGGCAGTTCGCCGGCATCCGTTTCGACGAGGCCAGCCGGACGCTGCTGATCAACGACGCGCCAGTGGCGCTCGAATCACGGCCGCTGGAACTGCTGCGGCTGCTGCTCGAACACGCCGGCGAGCTGATCACCAAGGACGAGATCATGGACGCCGTCTGGCCCGGCCGCGTGGTCACCGAGGCGAGCCTGACCAAGTGCGTGGCGCGCCTGCGCCAGGTGCTCAACGACAGCGGCCAGACGCTGATCCGCACCGTGCACGGCTACGGCTACCGGCTGGTGGCCGAGGTCGACTTGCAGCGGTCGGGGGCGCCTGCGGCCGACGCCGATCCCGGCTTCGGCCTGGCCGTTGGCGCTCCGGTACCGCTGCGGCCGAACTGGCGCTGCGTCGAACGCTTGCACGGCGGCGGCATCGGCGAGGTCTGGCTGGCCGAGCAGTCGCGCAGCCCCGAGCGCAGGGTGTTCAAGTTCGCGCGCAGCGGCCTACAGCTGACGGCACTGAAGCGCGAGATCACGCTGTTCCGGGTGCTCAATGACAGCCTGGGCCCGCGTGACGATCTGGCGCGGATCAGCGACTGGAATCTCGACGAGGCGCCTTGCTTCATCGAGCTGGAGTACAGCCCGGACGGCAACCTCGCGGCCTGGACGGACCGCGAGGGTGGCATCGGCAGCCTGCCGATGGCCGAGCGCCTGCGGCTGATCGCCGAGATCGCCGATGCGCTCGCCGCAGCGCATTCGGTGGGCGTGCTGCACAAGGATCTGAAGCCGGCCAACGTGCTGATCCGGCGTGGGCCCGACGGCCGGCCGCACATCCGCCTGACCGATTTCGGCAGCGGCCGGCTGTTCGACAGCGCCCGGCTCGACGCACTCGGCATCACCCGGCTCGGCCTGACCCGGGGCGATGCCGGCGACGATGCGTCCAGCGGCGGCACCCCGCTGTATCTCGCGCCCGAGCTGCTGACCGGCCAACCGCCGACCGTGCGCGCCGACCTCTACGCGCTTGGCGTGATGCTGTACCAGTTCATCGTCGCCGACCTGCGCCGGCCGCTGGCGCCGGGCTGGGAGGCCGACATCGGCGACGAACTGCTACG
>CAYPJK010000663.1:1402-1666 GCA_964411025.1 uncultured Nevskia sp. | reverse complement strand
GCCCTGCAACGCCGGACCGGCTGGTCCGATACGCATCCGGCGCTTGGCGATCGGCTCGCCTCGCTGGGTGCGGCCGCGGCGGTGCCGCCAGCCGCTGAGCAATCGGCGGCCGCCGCCTTTCTCGGGCCGACCGCCGAGGTGCTGGCCCGGGAATTCGACGAACGCTGGCGTGCCGGCATCAGCCAGCCGTGGCGCGAGCGCCACGAGCAGCGCCAGCAGGAGCGGCAGGAACTGGCAATGCTCGACGAGCAGGCGGCCGGCGCC
>CAYPJK010000663.1:0-1392 GCA_964411025.1 uncultured Nevskia sp. | reverse complement strand
CTCGACCGCGCGGCTCTCTGGCGGCAGGCGCTGCTGACCGAGATCGTCCACGATCCGGCGACGGCGCTGCCGCGTTTCCAGGCTTTCGCCGAAGCCTATCCGGACAGCGCCGAGGCGCGTTACGCGATCGGCCAGATCCTGCTCGGCCAGGGCGACGACGCCGGCATCGCGCTGATCGATGCAGTGATGCGGCAGGACCCGAATGCGATCAAGCCCGGGGCGGTGCTCGTTCACCAGTACTTGACCGATCGGGGGCGGGAAGCGGAAGCGCGGCCGTATCTTGATGCCTGGCAGGCGCGCGACGATCTGGAGCAGCAGGCCGCCGCCGAACGCGCCGAGTTCCGGCCGAAGGACGACTACCTGGATCACGGCCTCGATGCTGGCGAGGTCGATCGGCTGCGCATACAGGCGGCGACGCTGCCCTGGCTGGGTCAGCTGTGGCTGGTGCGCAAGAGGGTTGCGGTATTTCCGGAGCAGCCGGCCTGGCTGCTGCTGGTCAAGCCGCGCTGGTACAAGCGGATCAAACCGGCGCTCGCCGAAACCGAGATCCGCCGGACGCTGGACCTTGCCGATACGCTGACCGTGGCCGTCCATCGTTCGGAGCTGAAGGCCTTGTTCAGGCGGGCGACCCGGATGGCCGTCGGCAGCCTGATCTATCGGGCCTGAGCCCGGACCGGGTTTTTCGATGCTGGCTACAGCACCGAATAGACGACGAAGAACCCAATCGCCACCAGCAGCGTCATCGAGGCCAGGAACAGCGTCTCCACCGCCCGCAGCAGCCTGGCGGTGGTGCGCCGGCTGCCGGTGCGCAGCCCCCAGACCACCAGATAGCAGCAGATCAGGAACATCAGCGCGTTCAGCGCCAGCACGTCGTCGGCCAGCGTTTCGGTGTTGCGCGAGCGGGCAAAGGCATTGACCGCGCCGAGCAGGCCGACGCAGATGCCGGTCATGCTGGTGGCGGCGGACAGCAGCCGTTCGAGGATGCGCTCGTGACGGGCGTCGTCGTCGGCGCTGATCGGGTCATGCAGCTCCATGCCGTGCGGGCTCAGAGCGGCGAGCGGGCCATCACCCGCTCGCAGACCTGCGCCAGCACGGTGACGAACAGGCCGAAGGCCTTGAACTTGGGATTGGTGGTCTGGCCGAGCTTGTAGCGGTAGTAGATCTGCTGGGCGATGACGCCGAGCCGGAACAGGCCGAACACGTAGTACCAGTCGGCGTTCGGGATCGCGCGGCCGGTCTTTTCCTCGTAGTGCCGGATGATTTCCGCGCGGCTCAGCATGCCGGGGATGTTCGACGGCTGCATGCGGATCGCCTGCATCTCCGGCGGATCGCCGGCTTCGACCCAGTAGGCCAGCGAGGAGCCGAGATCGAGCAGCGGATCGCCGAGCGTGG
>CAYPJK010000662.1:0-1668 GCA_964411025.1 uncultured Nevskia sp. | reverse complement strand
GCGTAGTCGATGCGTGCCAATGGAATGCGGCTGGCGCCGCCGGTGACCGGCATGTTGCTGTTGAACTCGGCGATCACCAGGTCCGCGTTGGCGACGAGGTGCGGATTCGGACCGCAGGAAATGCCCAGGCTGACCGTGCCGTCGGGGAGCGGCGGCGTGGTCTGCACCACCACCACCCGCGGATGAATGGGGCCGCCCCGTCGCACCACGCGCGCGAGATCCGACAATCGCAACGGCACGAAACTGACCTTGCGTCGATCATTGTCCTTGAACAGGTGCCGGATGGCGGGCGCCGCCTGCCAGGTCAGGTAGTGAAAGTGCTCGCCCAGGCCGCGGTCGAGGAACTCGTAGCTGCCGAGTGACAGGCCCGAGCACACGGTCAGGCTGCTGAAACGTTCGACATTGGCGCGAAAGGCCTGGAAAAAGCGACGCGGCTCGGCGCAACTGCCCGGGAAGGCCACCAGCGTGGCGTCGGGTATCGCCGCGACGGCGGCTTCGGCTGTGACCAGTTGCATGGCGGGGTCCTGGGCTGCGACCGTCGGAATGCGGCCGCCGCAGTGTAGCGGATGAGGCGCGAGGTCGGCGCCGGTAGCAAGGCTCGGCGGCCGATGATATAAATCCGCGGCGCCCGCTCGCGGCGCACCGCGCCGCTGCATCGGGGAGACCATCGGCATGTTCGGATTCGAACCCCTCGTGTTCTGGGGCTGGATTATCCTTGCCGTCTACATTGCGTTGATGGTCGTCTTCGGCGTGGTCGGCATGCGCCGCATCAAGAACAGCGATGATTTCGCCACCGCGCGCGGCAGTTACGGCCCGGTGTTTCTCGCCTTCGCGCTCACCGCCACCACCGCCAGCGGCGCGACCTTCCTCGGCCTGCCGGGGCTCGCCTACACCTCCGGCATGTCGGCGCTGTGGTACGCGCTGGTCTACCCGATCGGGGTCTACACCGGGGTGCTGGTCTGCCTGCACGGCGTGCGCCGGGTCGGCGCGAGCTTCGGCAGCCGCTCGATTCCGGAGTTTCTCGGTGACCGTTTCGAATCCGAGACCCTGCGCATCGTCGCCGCGCTGTTCTCGATCCTGCTGCTGTTCTACCTCGCCGGACAACTGCTGGCCGGCGCCGTCATGTTCAATCAGATGCTCGGCCTGGACACCTTCCCGGCCCTGCTGGTCACCGCTCTGACCTTGATGTTCTACATCGCGCTGGGTGGCGCTCACGCCGACATCCTGACCGACGGCGTCCAGGGCGCGCTGATGCTGTTGCTGGCGGCACTGGTGCTGTGGATGTTCCTGAGCGGCTACGGGGTCGACGGCGGCTTCGACGGCATGCTGACCGAACTCGAGCGCATCGACGCCAACCTGCTGTTGCCGATCAATCCGACACAGCCGTTGTTCGATTCCTGGTGGGACCTGTTCGCGTTGTTCTGCGCTCACCTGCCGCTGGGTCTGCTGCCGCATATCGGCAATAAGCTGTGGGCCCTGCGCAGCAATCGCGATCAGGCCTTGTTCATCGTGCTGTCGTTCGCCTTCGGCATCCTGTTGCCGGCGGTCGCCTGCGGCGGCGTGCTGGCGCGGGCGCTCCTCGGTGACGCCCTGCTGCTGCCGGGTGCCACGCCCAACGATGCCCTCCCGCAATTGTTCATCGCCACCATGCCGCCCTGGATCGCCGCC
>CAYPJK010000661.1:0-1669 GCA_964411025.1 uncultured Nevskia sp. | reverse complement strand
GCAGCGCGCGCAGTACCTCCCGCGGGCGCCGCCTGGGTCGACGCCCAGCTGCTGCAGGCGATCGGTGCCCGTCCCGGTGACAACCTCAAGCTTGGCGAGAAGTTCTTCCGCATCGATCGCGTGATCGTCATCGAGCCCGATCGAGGTACCGGCTTCATCAACTTCGCGCCGCGCGTGATGATCAACCTCGCGGACCTGCCGGCCACGGAGCTGATCACCACCGGCAGCCGCGTGACCTATCGCCTGCTGGCCGCAGGCGAGCGCACGGCGGTGCGCACCTTCGCGACGGCCCTCGGGCGTGACCTGCCGCGCGGCCAGCGCATCGAGTCACTCGAATCCGGCCGGCCGGAAATGCAGCGCACGCTCGAACGGGCGCAACGCTTTCTTGCGCTGGTCGCCCTGCTCGCGGCGATGATCGCCGCCGTGGCGGTTGCGGCGGCGGCAAGGCGCTTCTCGCAACGGCATCTCGATTCGTGCGCGATGATGCGGTGCCTAGGGCTGGCGCAGTCCGACATCTTTCGCCTGTTCGCGCTGGAGTTCGTGTTCGTCGGGATCGCGGCCTGCGCGGTGGGCATGCTGCTCGGCTACGCGGCCCACTTCGCGTTGCTGTATGCGCTGGGATCGCTGATCAAGACGTCGTTGCCCCTGCCGTCGGCGCTGCCCGCGGTGCAGGGCTGGGCAGTCGGCCTCGTGCTGCTGATGGGCTTTGCGCTGCCGCCGCTGGCGCAGCTGCGCGCGGTGCCGCCGCTGCGTGTGCTGCGCAAGGACATCGGCCTGCCGAGCGGTCGCAGCAGCCTCGGCTATCTGGTCGGGCTTGTCGGCTTCCTGCTGCTGCTGCTGTGGTCGTCGAACGATCTCAAGGTCGGTGCCGTCACTGCGGGCGGCTTTGCCGGCGGGCTGCTGGTGTTCGCCGCGGCGGCGTGGGGCGTGCTGCAACTCTTGTCGCCGCTGCGCTCGATCACCGGCCGGCTCGGCATTTCATGGCGCTTTGCGATCGCCGCCGTGCAGCGGCGCCCGGTGGCGACCATCGTGCAGCTGGTGTCGCTGGCCGTCGGCCTGATGGCGCTGCTGCTGCTGACGGTGACGCGTACCGATCTGGTGAGCGCGTGGCGCAACGCCGCGCCACCCGACGCACCCAATCGTTTCGTGATCAACGTCCAGCCCGACCAGGTCGCCGGTGTCGCGCAGCGTCTGAAGGACGGCGGCATCGATGCGGAGCTGCATCCGATGATCCGGGGTCGGCTCGTCCAGCTCAACGGCAAGGCGGTCGGCCCAGAGAACTACACCGATGACCGCGCGCAGCGGCTGGTCGATCGCGAGTTCAACATTTCCTACGCCGCGAACGCACCCGGCCATAACCCGATCATCGCGGGCGCCTGGTACAAGGACGGCAGCGAAGAACTGTCGATCGAGGAAGGCATCGCGAAGACCCTGGGGATCAAGCTCGGCGACGAACTCACGTTCGACATCGCCGGCCAGGCCATCAACGCACGCGCCACGAGCCTGCGCAAGGTCAACTGGGATTCGATGCGCGCCAATTTCTTCGTGCTGATGCCGCCGGCACTGCTGGCAGGCAAGCCGGCGAGCTTCATCACCGCCTTTCATCTGACTGAGCGCCAGAGTGCGCTGACGGGCGATCTGCTGCGCGAGTTCCCCAACCTGACGGTGA
>CAYPJK010000660.1:0-1669 GCA_964411025.1 uncultured Nevskia sp. | reverse complement strand
TGGACAGCGGCATGAAGCCATGCACCGGCAGCCAGATCTCGCCATCGGCACCGAGCAGAACCGTGCGCACGCCACCGAACGGATGGGCCCGGAACACCGTCGGCAGGGTGTTGTCGATCTCGCGCCCGCCGGCCTCGCTGCAGATCCGCCGCGCCGTGGTCAGGGCGGCGTACGCGACCTCGCGATCGTAGCTGTCGAAGGTCATGTGCAACGAATACTTGACCTCTTTCAGGAACGTCTTGCCGGCGGCCGCGACCTTGAACGAGGTCCACAGGCCCTTGACGCCGCCTGCGCTGCCGGCGACGTCGCGCAACACCGCCAGCCCTTCCTTGAAGGTGAAGCCCTGGCGCTCGAAACCGGCGTTGTAGTACGGATCGAAGCCGTAGCATTCCGCGCACAGCCGCTTGCGCGCGAGCACCGTCTGGGTCGCGATCATGGCTTCGATGGTGTCGAAGCCGAAGGACATGAACAGCGTCACGGCCGGCGCCTCGATCAGGCGCAAGGTGACTTCGGCCTTGACCCCGAAGGCGCCGGTGTCGGCGGTGAAGATGCCGGTCAGATCGGGGCCGAAATGCCGCCAGAACGGCGTGCCGTGCCGATGCGCCGCCGAGCCGGTCTGGAGCAGGCTGCCGTCGGCCAGAGCGACCTTGAGTCCGAGCACGCTCTCGGCAACCGTGTTGTACACACCCGAACCGAGGAACAGGCTGTTCTGCGAGACCGCGCCGCCGACCGTCGCGTACATGCCGGACAAGGGTCCGAAGTACGGCGTGCGCACGCCCTGTTCGGCAAGCGCTTCGTAGAGGGCCTTCCAGGTGCAGCCGGCTTCGACCGTGACGTACATGTCGGTCGTGTTGAGGTCGAGGATGCGCGCCATGCGGCGCATGTCGACCAGCATCGAAGCCGGCGTCTCGGGCTGGTAGCCGCGGGTATAGGACATGCCGCCGCCGCGCGGCACCACCGCCAGCCCGGCGCGTGTGGCGATGCCGACGCAGGCGGCGAGTTCGTCGGCAGTGGCCGGCGCGACCACCACCTCGGCGATGGCCCCCGGCAGGTAGCTGAGATCGGTCGAGAAATGCCGCCGCGCGGTCTCGTCGGTCGAGACGTGTTCGCGACCGACGATCGCGACCAGCGCCGCGACGACGTCGCCGGCCGCGGCGCGTAACGGATTGCTGCTCATCAGCGGGCCTCCGGCCAGGCAGGGGCCCGCAGTATACGCGGCTCTTCAGCCGCGCATGTACCGCGCCCGCCGGCTGGCGGTCAGACTGCGCGACGTCGCCGCGCTGCCAGCAGGCCCAGGCTCAGCAAGCCCCATGTGGCAGGCTCGGGCAGCGCATCCGGATCGGAAAACACCGGCGCGCCGAAGAAGATATCGTCGAGCGCGAAGTCGTTGCCACCGAAAGCGAGCTGGGCGTTGGTGATCTGGATGTGGGCCGAGGTCGCCGCCCCGGCATCCCAGGTCGCGAAGGCGAGATCCCACACGCCGGTCGCGAGCGGCGCGACCAGCGAGCCGATGACGTCGCCATTGACCACGAAGCGCAGGTCGGCCGGCGCGCCGGAAATCCACGAGGAAATGTAGGCCGCGAAGTCGTAGATCGAACCGGCCGTGACCGCCACCGTCTGCTCCCACACCACGTCACCAGCAGCGGTCGAGCCGTTGACTGCCATCATG
>CAYPJK010000659.1:0-1674 GCA_964411025.1 uncultured Nevskia sp. | reverse complement strand
GCGTGATCGACGGCACCCGGCCGCGCGTGATGCCGATGGCGCTGTGTCACGAAGCTGCCGCCACGGTGATCGAATGCGGCGCAGACGTCACCGCGTTCAAGCCGGGCGACGATGTGGTGTTCTCGTTTGTCCCTGCCTGCGGCCACTGCCAGCCCTGCGCCACCGGCCGCGCCGCGCTGTGCGAACCGGGTGCCAAGGCCAATGTGGCCGGCACCCTGCTGGCCGGCAGCCGGCGGCTGCAGTTCCCGGATGGCGGTGCGGCGATCAACCACCATCTCGGCGTATCCGGCTTCGCCGAGTACGCGGTGGTGTCGGCAGCCTCGGCGGTCAAGGTCCGGCCCGGTCTGGCGCCGGAGATCGCCGCCGTGTTCGGCTGCGCCGTGCTGACCGGCGTCGGCGCGGTGGTCAACACCGCCAAGGTGCCGCCGGGCGCCACGGTGGCCGTGTTCGGCCTGGGCGGTGTCGGCCTGGCCGCGCTGCTCGGCGCACGCGCAGCCGGCGCGGCGACGATCGTCGCGATCGACCTGCAGCCCGCCAAGCTGGAACTGGCGAAGTCGCTCGGCGCCACGCACATCATCAACGCCGGGACTTCCGCCGATGTCGTCGCCGAGATCCGCGACGCCACGCGCGGCGGCGCCGAATACTGCTTCGAGAGCGTCGGCAATGAACGCGTGCTGCAGCAGGCCTACGCCGCCACCGCGCGCGGCGGCATGACCGTCACCATGGGCCTGCCGCATCCATCGAAGCAGTTCTCGATTTCAGCGGTCAGCCTGACCGTCGAGGAACGCACCGTGAAAGGCAGCTATATGGGTTCCTGCGTGCCGAGCCGCGACCTGCCGCGCTTCGTCGCCATGCACGACGCCGGCCTGCTGCCGGTCGACCGGCTGCTGACCCACCGTCTGAAGCTGGACGACATCAACGAAGGCTTCGACGTGCTGGCCCGCGGCGAAGCGGTGCGGCAGGTGGTGTTGTTCTGAGCCACCGAGCGACGCGTCCAAGTCGTCAATGAAAGGAGATCGATTCAGGCGCCAGCTGACTGCAACAACGTGAACCCGGTCCCAAGCCCGCGCCCGGATCGCCCCCTTCACAAGCGGCCGGATGCCATGATCCCAGCGGGCAGGACGCGGATGCGCCGCAGGGATAGGGGAAGGCGTGGCAGTACCGTTTTCCGTGCTGCCAAGACCATCGATTGCTGAAACCACACGATCAATGAGGGGTTCCTGGTGACGATACGAGCACGACATCGCCCAAGTTTCGGATTAGGGGACCGGGAGAGCAGTACCCTAATCCGGGATTGGTCCCCTATTTGGCGTTAGCCCTCACCTGAGACCCAAGAGCACACTGAAACGGGAGGCCTCAATGCCAAGACTGAACATGCTTCTGGAGGAGCAGCTATCCGACAAACGCTCAAGTGAAGTTGCGTTTCGCGTGAGGGTAGAGAATCTGGGTGCGACGCCGCTGGACCTTAGAAGCATTAGCCCAAGAATTCCCGAGGGAGTGAGCCTACTTGAAATCAAAGATTCTTCTGCCGAAGCGCTCCGCACGACTCACAAGCGCCTTTGCGACGAGTTGACCGAGTTGCTCAACGAGCATGTATTTGAGACATCAGCCGACGCTAGTGAACCGCTCCGGATTTCCTGGAGGCCATTTCGATTGAGTCATGCCGCGATGGCG
>CAYPJK010000658.1:0-1685 GCA_964411025.1 uncultured Nevskia sp. | reverse complement strand
TGGGCACTCGATGGCCTCAGCGTGCAGCGGGCCGCCGACGGCAGCCGCACGCTGATCGCGCCGCAGCTGCGGCTGGACGATCTGGCGCCGTGGCTGGGCCTGCTGACCGAGCTGCCGGCGAACGGCGCGCGGCTCGCCGACCTGCGCGGCGATCTGCAGGCGCTGCGCCTGCGCCAGGCGGCACCGCAACCCGATGGCGGGCCGGCGGCGCTGTCGGTGCAGGCGCGGCTGCTCGGCGTCGGCCTCGAAAGCGACGCGCAGCAGCCCGGCTTTGCCGGCCTTGATGGCGAGTTGCAGGCCAGCGCCGACAGCGGCGTCGTCCGGCTGGCCGGCACGCCGCTGCAGCTGCACCTGCCGAAAGCCTTCGAGCAGCCGCTGCCGCTCGATGAGGTGCGCGGCGAGCTGCATTGGACGCGCAGCGGCGACGACTGGCGCATCGATGCGCCGGCGCTGGCGCTGCGCCTCGGCAGCAGCAGCGCCGACGGCCTGCTGCAGTTGACACTGCATCCGGCCGGGCAGGTACCGGACCTGAAGCTCGACCTCGGTCTGAAGTCCGATGCGGTCGCCGCGCTGAAGCCGTACATGCCGCTCAACTGGGGGCCGAACAGCCGCGCCTGGCTGGAGCGGGCGATCCGGCAGGCGCGCGTCACCGGCGGACACCTGCTGATCGATGCGCCGCTGACGCCACGCGACGCCGACAACCACCCGACCATCCCGTGGCGGCTGACGCTGGATGTCGACGACGCGGTGCTGGCCTTCGCGCCGGACTGGCCGGTGGCTGAGGGCATTGCTGCCCAGCTGGTGTTCCACGATCACGGCCTCGACATTTTCGGCCGGCAGGGCCGGATCAGCGGCCTCGCGGCCCGCCGGCTGGAAGCGCGGATCGCCGATTTCTCGGCCGCCGAACTGGTGCTGTCGGCCGATGTCGCCGGCGACGCCAGCCAGCTCTACCGCCTGTTCCGCGAGTCGCCGCTGAAAGCCCGGCTCGGCGGGCTGATCGGCCGTACCGAGGCCAGCGGCCCGGTGCGCGGCGACCTGCGCCTGCGGATTCCGCTGAACCAGCCGCAGCCGCCGGTCGATGCCAGCGGCAGCCTGCAGGTCGATGGCGTGACGCTGGCCGTGCGCGGCATGGCCGAACCGTTGCGCGAGGTGCGCGGCGAGCTGCTCTACGGCAAGTCGATCGCCGCCGAAGCGATCAGTGCGCGCCTTTATGACACCGTGCTGGCCGCGCGCATTGCCACCGAGCCCGGCAGCAGCGATCCGGTCCTGAGCGGCGATTTCAGCTTGCAGCCGGGGCGCGACGACGGCCTGTCGGCGGTCTATGTGCCGGCCTGGCTGCGCGCCGGCCTGAGCGGCAGCACCGAGGCGCGGCTGCGGCTGCCGCTGGGTGGACCGGAGGCCGGCCGGCTGAGCCTGGTCAGCGATCTGCAGGGCGTCTCGTCCAGCCTGCCGGTGCCGCTGGCCAAGACCGCCGGCTCGGCGCTGCCGCTGCGGCTGGGTCTGTCCGGTGATGGCGGCAGCACGCGCCTGCAGGTGGCGGTGGCCGACGAGCTGAAGGTCGGCATCCGCTTCGCCGAAGGCGGCGAGGGCGGCAGCGGCGCGGTCGGCGGCGTCGAGGCGCAGTTCGGCACTTCGCTGCCGGAGCCGCGCGCCGACGCCGACGGCCTGGTCGTTGGCGGCACGCC
>CAYPJK010000657.1:0-1694 GCA_964411025.1 uncultured Nevskia sp. | reverse complement strand
GCTGGCGGCAGCGGTCGGCGGTCAGGGTCAGGCAGATCAGGCCGCGGCCGTAGCGGGCCATGAAATTGATGTCTTCCGGCCGGCAGTGCACCGCCGCCATGATCAGATCGCCTTCGTTCTCGCGATCCTCGTCATCCATGATGACGACCATCTTGCCGGCCTTGATGTCGGCGATGATCTCCTCGGTCGGATCGAGGCCACGGCCCCGCGCGTCGGCGATCGGCTGGACCTTACTCATGATGCGGACTCACTGCGGGCCTCCAGCAGGCGTTCGAGGTAGCGGGCGATCAGGTCGACTTCGAGGTTCACCGCATCGCCGGGGGAGAGGCCACCGAGCGTCGTGTTTTCCCAGGTATGCGGCACGATATTGACCTCGAACCGGCACTTGTCGACCGCGTTGACCGTCAAGCTTACTCCGTCGATGGCCACCGAGCCCTTGCGGGCGATGTAGCGGGCGATGGCCGGCGGCGCTTCGAAGCCCAGCCGCCACGAGCGGGCATCGACCTGCTTGTCGACCAGATGGCCGACGCCATCGACATGGCCGGACATCATGTGGCCGCCCAGCGGCTTGTGCGGCGTCAGCGCCCGTTCCAGATTCAGCCGGGTACCGGTCTGCCACCGGCGGGCGGTGGTGGCATCCAGCGTTTCCACCGAGACATCGGCGACGAAGGCCTTCGGCGGCAGCGCCACAGCGGTCAGACAGACGCCGTTGCTGGCGATCGAGTCGCCCAGATTGACGCCGTCGAGATAGCCGCTATCGGTGGCGATGGTCAGGCGGACGTCGCCGCCGACGGCTTCGATGCGATCGATGCGCCCGAGCGCTTCGACGATTCCGGTAAACATGGCTAGTCATTCCTGCCCGCGATGCGGGCGGTGATTTTGAGATCGGGGCCGAGCAGTTCGGCCGAGGTGAATTGCAGCGCGATGTGGTCGGCCAGCCGCTCGAGGCCGGGCAGTTCGGCGAGCCCGCGCGCTGCGCTGCCGAGCAGCTTCGGTGCCGCGTAGACCACCAGTTCATCGACCAGCCCGGCCCTCAGCAGGCTGCCGGCCAGTGTCGGCCCGCATTCCGCCAGCACTTCGTTGACATCACGCGTCGCAAGCCAGGCCAGCGCCGCCGGCAGCGACAGACGACCGTCGGCATCGAGCGGCATCGTGGCGACTTCGACGCCGGCCGGCGCCTGCACGGCCGCTGCGGTCAGCCAGAACCGTCGCGCAGCGCCATGCCAGACCCGCGCCGATGCCGGCACCCGGCCACGGCTGTCGAGCACGATGCGGTCCGGCTGCCGCCAGCTTTCCGCGTCGGCTTCCGGCAGACGGACGCTGAGTTCGGGGTCATCCGCCAGCACGGTGTCGCTGCCGGTCAGCACCGCACCGGCTTCGGCGCGCAACCGGTGCACGTCGGCGCGCGCCGCATGACCGGTGATCCAGCGGCTTTCGCCGCTGGCCATCGCGGTGCGGCCGTCGAGGCTCATCGCCAGCTTCAGCGTGACGAACGGACGGCGGCGCTCGATGCGCGACAGGAAGCCCCGGCTCAGGGCACGCGCCTCGGTTTCCAGCAGCCCGGATTGGCAGGGGATGCCGGCCGCGCGCAGCTTCGCGAAACCAGCACCGGCGACCTGCTCGAAGGGGTCGCCGACAGCGGCGAACACGCGGCCGACACCGGCGGCGATCAGGGCATCGGCGCAGGGCGGCGT
>CAYPJK010000656.1:0-1699 GCA_964411025.1 uncultured Nevskia sp. | reverse complement strand
AAGAGCGGCAACTGAAAGCCGAGGTGCTGCTGCTGCGGCTGCGCGCGCTGGAAGCTCAGGGCGCTTCGCAGGAAGCGGCGATCGTTGCCCTCGAAGAAGCGCTGGACGAAGCCCGCGCCGCCGTCATCAGCGCCGAGGCGGCGCGCGATGCCGCTGACGCGAGGCTGCGCGAGGCCGGTCATCTGCTCGGTGCCGAGCAGGCGCAGGTGTTCGAAACCGAAAGCACGCTGGCCCGCCACGAGCAGAACCTGGCCCATGCCCGCGAACTGAAGAACCTGCGGGTTCGCGAACTCGAACAGCTCGAAGCCCAGCTGTTCGAACTGACCCGCCGGCGCGACCAGGAACAGCTGCGCCATCAGTCGCTGACTCAGGCCGCCGCTGCCGCCCAGGCCCGCGCCAGCGAAGCCGAGGCCCGCGAGCAGGAGCAGCAGGAAGCACTGGCGACGGCCGAGGCGCAGGTCGCCGAGCAGCAGAGTCGCTGGGAAGAGTTTTCGCAGCGTTCGCAGGCGCCGATGCTGGCCGCCGAAGGCGAGCGGGTGCGCGTGCAGAGCCAGGAGCGGGGGCTGCAGCAGCTGGAAGAGCGGCTGCGGCGAACCACCGGCGAACGCGCCGCGCTGGATTCGGCGCCGATCCGCGATTCCCTGAACGAAGTCGACATCGAACTGGCGACGCTCGACGAGGAACTTGCCGAAGCGCAGTCGCGGCTGCAGGACGCCGATGCCGAACTGCAGGCCGCGCGCGAGCAGCGCAATGCCGTCGAAGCCGGGCTGCACGAGGCGCGGCAGGCGCTGCAGAGCGCGCGTGGTCGCCAGGCTTCGCTGGAAACCCTGCAGCAGGCGGCCCTGCGCGAAGACGACGCCGAGCTGGGCAACTGGCTGCGCGGCAATGGCTGGGCCAGCCTGCCGCGCCTGAACGCGGCGCTGCAGGTCGACGCCGGCTGGGAAGCGGCGGTCGAGCATGTCCTGAGCGGCCTGCTGCAGGCGCCGCTGCTGCCGGAATGGCTGTCCGCGCAGACGCCGGCCGGGCCGAAGTCCGGCGCCACCCTGCTGCATGCCGAGCCGGGCAGCGTCGGTCGCGACGGCACCTTGGCCGCCCGGGTGACCGGCCCGGCCGCGGTGATCGACTGGCTGTCCGGTGTTCACGCGGCGGCGTCTGCCGACGAAGCAGCGCGTATCGCGATGCGCTTGTCACCCGGCGAGTCGGTGATCACCGCCGACGGCGTCTGGCGCGGCCGGGCGTGGATTCGCTACCCGAAGCTCGATCCACAGCACAGCGGCGTCATCGCCCGCGGCCTGCTGCTGAAGCAGCTCAAAGCCTCGGTCGAGGAGCTGACGATCAAGGTGCGCGATGGCGAGCAGCGGCTGACCGAGATGAACACCCGCCGCGTGCAACTCGACAACGAGCGCCGTGCGGTCGTTGCCCGCTTCGACCAGACCCGCAGCCGCCACGGCCAGCGGCTGGCGCACCGGCAGGCACAGGCGGTGCGGCTGGAGCAGACCGAAAATCGCATCCGCAGCCTGAGCCAGGAGCTGGAAGCGCTCGTCGCCCAGCGCCAGCAGCAGGCCGAGGAACTGGAAGAGGCCCGGGCGCGGCTCGGCGATCTCGAGGACAGCGCCGAACGGCTGCGCCAGGAGCGTGCCGAACGCAGCCGCCTGCTGGCCGCCAGCCGCGATGCGCTGAACCAGGCGCGCGCCGCCCA
>CAYPJK010000655.1:0-1711 GCA_964411025.1 uncultured Nevskia sp. | reverse complement strand
GTCGGGTTGGCTCGGCGTGCTGTCGGCCGCGGGCGGCGATCGGCCGGGCGGGGCGGCCGCAGCGCCCGCGCCTGCGCTGGCGCTGGTACGCGCCGATGTCAGCGCCGCCCGCACCAGCCTGCGCCGCTGGCAGTTCGGGCCGATGCGGCTGCTGGCGCTGCCCGCAGCGGCATCCGGCAGCGGCATCCGCGTGCGCACCGAGGGTGCTGCGACCGGCACCGTCGACTGGCAGCCGGACGACGGTGGCCGGGTGGTGGCGCGCTTCGAGCGGCTGGCGATCGAGGCGCTGCCGCCACTGCCGCCATCGGAAGCCGGTGTCGCCCCGCCGGATTCGCCGTTCGATCCGACCCGCGCGCCGGTGTTCGATCTCGACGCGCAGCAGCTCAGCCTGGGCGACGTCGCGCTCGGCCACCTGCAGGTGGCGACCGTGCGCATCGCCGATGGCCAGCGCATCGATCGTCTGGCGCTGGACGGCGGCCGGCTGGCCGGCAGCGCGCACGGCAACTGGCTGCGCCGGGAATCGGCGTCGAGCGCAGCACTGGATTTCGATCTGCGCGCCGATGCCATCGGCGACGTGCTGCGGGTGTTCGGCTACACGCCGAACCTCACCGCCGAGGATGCCCACTTCACCGGCAACGTGGTCTGGCCCCGGGTGCCGGCCGGGCTGGAGCTGTCGCAGGCGACCGGTGACATCGCCATCCACCTCAAACGCGGCGCGCTGAAGGCGGTGGAGCCGGGCGCCGGCCGGGTGCTGGGCCTCGTCAACCTGTACGCGCTGCCACGGCGGCTGCTGTTCGATTTCAAGGACGTGGTCGATGACGGCCTCGGCTTCGACACGCTCAAGGGCCGCTTCGCGCTGGCTGATGGCAATGCGGTGACCGATGATCTCGACATCAAGAGCCCGTCGCTGAAGATCGAGATGCGCGGCCGTATCGGCCTGGCAGCGCGCGACTACGACCAGGAGGTCACCGTGTTCCCGGACATCTCGACCGGCGTCACGGTCGGCGCGACCCTGCTCGGCGGGCCGATCGCCGGCGGCATCCTGCTGGTCGCCCAGCAGCTGTTCGACAAGCCGTTCAACCAGCTCGGCAGCTTCAGCTACCGTGTCACCGGCAGCTGGGACGACCCGACCGTGCTGCAGGGCAGCGCCGAGAGCCCGCCGCCGCCCAACCCCGCCAGCAGGACCCTCGACACCGTGGATGCACGCAATGGCTGAGCCGGCGCTGATCAGCGCGATCCAGATGAATTCCACCGCCGATGTCGCCGCCAACCTGGCGACCGCCTGCCGCCTGCTGGCCGAGGCCCGTGCGGCCGGCGCGGTGCTGGCGGCGCTGCCGGAGAACTTCGCGATCATGGGCGCCCGCGACACCGACAAGCTGGCGCACGCCGAGCCGTATGGCCGAGGGCCGATCCAGGACTGGCTGGCCACCACCGCGCAGCGGCTCGGGCTGTGGATCGTCGCCGGCACCGTGCCGGTGGCGGTTGACGGCGATCCGGGCCGGGTCTGGGCGGCGAGCCTGGTGTTCGACGACAGCGGCCAGCAGCGCGCCCGCTACGACAAGATCCACCTGTTCGACGTCGACGTGCCGAGCGCCACCGGCGAGCGCTATCGGGAATCGCGCACCATCGCCCACGGCGCCCCTGCCGGCTTCGCGGTGGTCGACACGCCGGCCGGCCGGCTCGGCCTGTCGGTCTGCTACGACCTGCGCTT
>CAYPJK010000654.1:1342-1717 GCA_964411025.1 uncultured Nevskia sp. | reverse complement strand
AATCACGTCGGGGCCGCCGCGAAACACGTAGCCGGCGGGACCCACGGTCGCGCCGTCCACGCCAGCGCGCCGAGCGAGATCGCCTCCAGCAGCATCAGGAGCGTGGTCGCGCGCTTCGGCACGGTCTGGCACAGGGTGACCCCGGGCACGGTGAGCACGGCGATGGCGATCGACGCCAGCGCCAGGCTTTGCCCGGTGGTCAGGTGCAGCAGGATCGGCAGCAGCACCAGCATCGCCACGAACACCGACAGCGCGTGGAAGATCAGCAGCAACGGCCGCCGCGCCGAGATGAGGTCGAAGTAGACCGGGTCGATGATCGTCGCCAGCCCGGCGAGCACCAGCGCGCCGGTGAAAAAGACCTGCGGCGTGTGCCAG
>CAYPJK010000654.1:0-1332 GCA_964411025.1 uncultured Nevskia sp. | reverse complement strand
ACGGATGCGAACGGAATCGCCGAGGTGACGTTCGACATGCAGGAGCAGTTGACCGGGTGGAAGGTCAAGGTGTGGTCGTTGGGGCACGGCACCAAGGTCGGCCAGGGCGAGGCGGAGGTCACGACCAAAAAAGATCTCCTGGTGCGCCGACTGCACCAGGTAGCGCAGCAGCCCGCGCGGCAGCCGGCCGCGCGTCAACGGCGCTTCGAACAGGATCGCCAGCCAGGACAGCAGCACCGCCACCGCGATGCCCTGGGCGACCTGTTCGCTGCGCTGGATGAGCAGAAAACTCGCGAGCCCGGCGATGAACGACAGCGGCGCGAGCGCGCGGCGATAGGGCCGCAGGCGATCGAGCACGCGCTGCAGCAGGCTGGGCGGGAGGGCGGTGGCGTCGGTCATGACGACAGTCTGCCCAATCCCGCGTGGACGCAGGTCGCCGCGCCACGCCGCCGCCGGGCGGCCCGAAACGCGCCACCCGCTTGCGGTGTTTGGGGGCCTGTGCGCGACGCGGAGCGCCGCCGGGTGATACTAAAAGTGTATCAGCGGGATGGCACCCGCCGCGGTTCCGGGCCCCAAAAGCGTTCAGGCGGGTGCCAGAATAAACGCCTGCCTCCGGAGCAATTTCCCATGACCCTCAAGCAATACCTCACCGAATACGGCAAGTCGCACCGCAACCCCACCAACCAGAAGATCCATTTCGTCTGCGTGCCGGCGATCCTGATCAGCACGCTGGCGCTGGGCTGGCTGGTCAATCTGCAGCTGCTCGGCGTTGACGCGGGCTGGGCGCGCTGGGTCAATCTCGCCACCGTGGGCGGCGTGCTGACGCTGCCGTTCTACCTCGGCCTGGGCGCGCGGGCGCTGCTGGCGATGACCGGGTTCTTCGCGCTGGCGCTGGCCTGCATCCTGGCGGTCGAGGCCTCGAGCCTGCCGCTGTGGGCGGTGGCCGCCGGAGTCTGGATCGCCGCGTGGGCGGTGCAGTTGGTCGGCCACAACATCGAAGGCGCCAAGCCGAGCTTTGCCGACGACCTCAAGTTCCTGCTGATCGGGCCGCTGTTCGTGCTCGACGAACTGGGCGTGAACCTGGGCGCCCACGAATCGCACTGATGGTCGACTCGAAGAAAATCGCCGGCCTCGGCGACGCGGCGGTGCGCAAGGCCACCGGCAAGAACTGGCAGCAGTGGCTGACGCTGCTCGACCGGCTGGGCGCGCGCGACATGGCGCACAAGTCCATCGCCGAGCTGCTGAGCGTGCAGCACCGGCTCGACAGCTGGTGGGCGCAGATGATCGCGGTGGGCTACGAACAATCCCGCGGTCTGCGCCAGGTGCTGGAGC
>CAYPJK010000653.1:0-1717 GCA_964411025.1 uncultured Nevskia sp. | reverse complement strand
GCTCGCCGCCGCGGCCCCGGCCGCGACCCCGGTCATCACCCGGCTCGGCGCCGCGGCCCCGGCCGCGATCGTCGCCGGCTTCGCGGCGGCTGGCGCCGCGATCGGCCTGGCGGTCGTGCTGCCGGCCGGCCTGACGGTCGTTCTGGCGGTCGGCGCGGCGATCCTCGTGGCGCGGGTGTTCGCCGGCCTCGCGGGCGGCGGCGGTCTGGGACGCCAGCAGGCCAGCGGCGGCGAGGCAGGTGGCGGCGATCAGGGAAAGCTTGTTCATGGTGCGGGTTCCTGGTGGTTCGACAGTAGGGATGTGCAGGGATGCAGCGCCGTGCCGTGGATCGAGACCCGAGCGCCGTACACCCTGCCCCCCGACAACGCACCAGCCCGCCGCTTATTCCGCCGATCAGCGGCCGATTTTTTCGCATCGGCGGCGGAATAAATCGCCGCACCGGCCGTTGTCCTGCCGAGCCCTTGCGGCTGCGCGTCCGCCATGGCGGCGCGCAGCACCGGGTGCCGACCTGACCAAGTTTTAACTTTCATTTTCCAAGCGCCGCGCGTTGACTGCGGACGCTTCACGACCGTCCCCGGAGACAGCCCGATGTCGTTTTCCCCTTGCCGCACGGCGTTTGCCGCCACGCTGGCCACCCTGTTCGCAGCCGCCGGCAGCCCTGCGCGGGCCGCCGACAGCCTGTCGTTCGGCACCGGCGCCGATTACGCCAGCGGCAAGTACGGCGGCACCACGCGCACCGAGGTGCTGGTGGTGCCGATCTCCGCGCGCCTGCGCTGGCAGGACTGGTCGGTGCGGCTGACGGTGCCGTACATCACCGTGCGCGGCCCGGCCGATGTCATCGTCATCGCCGACGACAACGGCGGCTCCAGCGGCAGTTCCGGCGGCAGCTCCAGCAGCGGTTCCGGGCGCGGCAGCGACGACAGCGGCGGCAGCACCGGCGGTGGCGGCAGCGATGACAACGGCGGCGACAGCGGCGGTGGCAGCGGCCGGGGCCGTGGCCGGGGCGGCAATGACTCGTTCAGCGACAACCGCAGCGTGTCCGGCATCGGCGATGCCACGCTGACCGTGACCCGCTCGTTCAATGCGATCGCCGACACGCCGGTCTATGCCGATGTCAGCGGCCGCGTGAAGTTCGCGAGCGGCAGCGAAAGCAAGGGCCTCGGCGTCGGCGCCACCGACTACACGGCCGGCGGCGAGGTCGGCTATTCCGGCAAGGGTGGCGGTGTTTATGTCACCGCTGGCCGCCGCTTCCTCGGCAGCACCGCCACGCTGCAGCGCCGCGATGGCTGGCAGTGGAGCGCCGGCGGCTGGCTCAACCTTGGCGATGCGGTGGAAGCCGGCCTGCTCTACAGCTGGCGCGAGACCGCCGTCGTGGCTGGCGTCGATGCGCGCAATGTCGAGGCCAGCCTCGGCGTGCTGCTCGGCGGCGGCTGGCAGGCCGGCCTGTTCGCCGGGGCCGGCCTGTCCGATGGCAGCCCGGACTACAGCGGCGGCGTCAGCCTGTCATGGCAGTTGCCGCTCTGACCGGCCCGCCCGCGCCGCCAATGCCGGCCGCCGCCGCATCGCCCGCCGGGCGGTGCTGCGGCGGCTTTCTGCGTTTCCAGCGCGGGGTGTCGGCGATCGCCGCGCCTGCCGGCCGGGCGGACAGGCTGCCCGTTGGCGGCGGTGCCGGGCGCGCGTCATCGGCCGGCTCGAGGCCACGACAAGAACAGGGGA
>CAYPJK010000652.1:0-1718 GCA_964411025.1 uncultured Nevskia sp. | reverse complement strand
GGCTGGCGCGGCAGCTTGCCGAACAGCTTCGGCAGCTCCGGGTCGATCCGCTTGGCGATGTCGCGATAGGCCAGCAGCAGCGCCGTACCGTCCTTGTGGAAGAACTTCGGATCGCTGCGCAGATAGCCGAAGAACGACTTCAGGTTGCCGGCATAACCGACCAACTTGCGGATCGCTTCCATCTCGCCCCGGATGCGCGCCACTTCGCGCAGGCCCAGCTCGTGGATCTCGTCCGGGCTCAAGTTCGTGGTGGTGCTGGCGCGGGCGGCGAAGGTGTAGGCATCGCGACCGTCGGTGATCGCTGCCAGGCCGATGCTGTCGCGGCAGTGCGGCAGATACTCATCGACCACGTAGCGACGCAGCTGCCGGTAGGCGGGCAGCAAGGATTCGCTGATCGCGGCCTGCGCCGAGGCCCGCAGACGCGCCTGCTCGGCGGCTGGAATGCTGTCCGGCAGCTGCGCGAACGGGGCGTAGAACGGACTGGCGTCCGGCTTGCGGACCAGTTGCCGGTCGATCTGCGCCGGCACGCGCTTGACGGTGATCGCCGGCGCGCTGCGGCCCTCGGCAAGACCGGTGCGCAGCAGTTCGATGGTCTGCTCGACCATGGGCGCGACGCCACGAATGCGGGCGATCCAGTGTTCGTAGTCGGCCACCGTCGCCAGCTGCAGCAGCTCGGTCATCTGGTCGGCCAGCTGCGGGCCGCTCAGATGGTGGAGCGGCATCAGGAAGTTGCGGTAGCGGTGATCCTCGATCTGCCGTTCGAGCTGCTGCCGGTAGAGATCGAAGTTCAGCTGGTCGGCCGGGCTCAGGCGCTCGCGGTCGATCTCCAGCAGCTTCAGCAGCGCGGCGGTATCGGCGCGGTGACGGGTCTCGATCGTCGCCAGGCTGTAGTCGCTCCAGCGGTCGTCGTAGCGGTGGTCGCCGAGCAGCGAGGCTTCCTCGGGATTGTTGCGCAGCCAGCGTTGCCATTCCGCAGCGAGCAGCTCGGACAGCTGTTTCGCCGGATCGACATTGGCCGGCGGCGCCTTCAGGGCCAGCACGGCCGGCGGCACGGCGGCCACCGGCGGCTTGGTAGCCTTGCCGGCGCAGCCGCCGGCCAGCATGGCCACGGCGAGGGCCGTGGTGTAGCGGATCGTCTTCACGTCATTCCCCAGTCAGGCGAGCGGCGGGCCGGGCGCGTTTCGGGCGCGCGGCCGCCGCCTCATTCGATGTTCAGTTTCTTGATCCGGTAGCGCAGCGAGCGAAACGTCATGCCCAGCAGCGCGGCGGCCCTTGTCTTGTTGTAGCGCGCCTTCTCCAGCGCTTCGATGATCGCGCGGCGCTCCAGCTCTTCCATCTGGCCTTCGAGGTCGCTGCCGGCGCTGCCACCGGCCAGCGCGGCGCTCGAAGGCACGGCTGCCGCCGCCGGCGCTGCCGGCAGGTCGCAGCGCAGGCGCAGGTCGGCCACCGAGATGCGCTGGCCATCGCTGAGCGTCACCGCGCGTTCCAGCACGTTTTCCAGCTCGCGGACATTGCCGGGAAACGGGTAGTCGCGCAGCCGGGCCAGCGCGGCGCCATCGAGCTGCGGTGGCGGGTCGAGGCCGTTGTCGCGCGCCAGCCGGGCCAGGATCGCCTCGGCCAGCAGCGGGATGTCGTCCTGGCGGTCGCGCAGGCGCGGCGTGCGCACCTCGATGACGTTGAGCCGGTAGTAAAGATCCTCGCGGAAGCGGCCATCGGCG
>CAYPJK010000651.1:0-1723 GCA_964411025.1 uncultured Nevskia sp. | reverse complement strand
CTTTGGCCTGTCGATCGCCACGGCGTCGCTGGCCGGCGCCTGCCTGATCGTCATCCAGCCGATCGAGCCGGCGATCGGCCGCGAATATATCGGCCGCGTCTTCGCCATCGTCGTGTTGGGCGGGCTGGGCAGCTTTCCCGGCATGGTGATCGCGGCGGTCACGCTCGGCATCGCCGAGAACATCACTGCGACCTTCTTCGGGCCGTCGTGGGCGCCGGCGGTGTCGTTCGGCGTCCTGCTCATCACTCTGGCGGTACGGCCCAGTGGCATCCTTGGCCGTTAGCGAGAGCTCCCGCGGCATGCGCGGGCTGACTTTCATCCTGGTGCTGATCGCCGTTGCCGCGGCGATCTTCGGCGTCGGCCGGTGGCTGGGCAGCAGCTACCTATTCTTCGCCGGATACGTGGTGCTGCAGTACATCGTGCTCGGCACCGCCTGGAATATCCTGGGCGGCTACACCGGCTACGTGAATTTCGGCGTCACCGCCTTCTTCGCCATCGGCGCCTACTCGACCGTCGTACTGTACAAGCTGACGCCGTGGCTGCCGCTGCCGGTCATGATTGTGGTCGGCGGGATCATGGCGGGCCTGGTCGGGCTGGGAACGGGCTACCTGACGCTGCGCCTGCGTGGCGTCTTCTTCTCGATCGCCACGCTGGCGCTCGCCGTGGTGGTGCAGACCCTGATCACCAACTGGGATTTCGTCGGCGGCGCGCGCGGCGCCTACGTCCTGCGGCCGCGGGTGGCTCCATTGATCGGCGGCGACTACATCCAATACCTCTTCCTGCTGATGCTCGGCCTGTGTGTGATTGCGCTCGCGACCGCTCGGGCCATCGAGCGGTCGGCGCTCGGTTACGGCTTTGCGGCCATCCGCGACGACGAGGCGGCGGCCGAGGCCTCTGGCGTGCCGACGCTGCGCCTGAAGCTGATCGCCACGGCGCTCTCCGGCGGCTACATGGGCATGGTCGGCGCGCCGTTGCCCTACTACGTGACCTATCTCGATCCGGCATCGGGCTTCAGCCTGAACTACGCCGTCAACGCCATCGCCATGCCCCTGATCGGCGGCACTAGCAGCTGGCTGGGGCCAGTGATCGGCGCCGTCCTGGTCGGCGGCCTGCAGGAATACATCCGGGTCACGATTTCATCGGCGCTCAACGTGCTGGTCGTCGGCCTGCTGATGGTGGGCTTCGTCATTGCCGCGCCGCAGGGAATCATCGGCCTGTTCAGGAGGAAGCGATGAGCGCACTCCTGCAAGTCGAGGGCCTCGGCAAGCGCTTCGGCGGGTTCGTCGCCCTCGAAGGGATCCAACTCGAGGTCCGGCAGGGCGAACGGCTCGGCCTGATCGGACCGAACGGCTCGGGCAAGTCGACGCTGGTGAACTGCATCTGCGGCACGCTGCAGCACGCGCTCGGCAGCGTGCACTTCTCCGACGAGAAGCTCGACGGCCTGTCGGCGCACGAGCGCACACGCCGCGGTCTGGCACGCAGCTTCCAGCTGCCGCGGCCGTTCACCAGCCTGTCGCTGGCGGAAAACCTTCGTATTCCCATTCTCTACACCGTGAACGCGCGCAAGGCAGCCTCGATTTCCGGCAGGGCAATCGAGGAACGTTGCCTGGCGCTGCTCGGCGAGGTGGGACTGGGCAGCAAGGCCGAGCGCCTGCCGCGCGACCTCACCCAGATCGAGATGCGCAAGCTCGAGCTGGCGCGCGCCATGGCGGCCGAGCCCAAG
>CAYPJK010000650.1:0-1726 GCA_964411025.1 uncultured Nevskia sp. | reverse complement strand
CCCCGCCTGGGGCGTGATCCACCCAGTGCCGACCGCGACCGCGACCGAAGCTCTGATTCGCCGCCTGGAGGGCGCCTGATGACTGCCATCGAGACCAAACCCAGCGGCCTCACGCGCCGCGCCTTCATCTATCTGGCCGGCCTCGCCGCGCTGGCTGCCGGGCGCCGCGGCAATGCCGCGCCGGGTGCCGCCGGCGCGACTGCCGCGGTCGCGACGGACGCCGCCACGGTCGCCGACTGGAATGCGTTGCTGGCCGACGTCAACCGCTTTCCGCTGATGGACGCGCTGTACGGCCGCCGCTCGCGCCGCTTCGGCTGGGGCATGCAGATCCCGCACGGCCCGCTGGCCTACAAGTCCGAGCTGCCGCCGGCACCGCTCGACGATTTCGAGCGTGCGGTACTGATCGCCGCCGGCCTCGGCGTGTCGGGCTGTCATTTCGGCATCCCCTACACCGACGGACAGGACGGCCTGTGCAATTACGCCGTGCGCTATACCGGTCGCACCTTTCCGGTCGCCGCCGGCATCGGCAATACCGATCTGTTCTACACCCAGGACGACGGCACCTATTACGTCAGCACTCGGGACGCCGCCGCCGACGGCAGCTGGGCCGCAGGCAGACTGTCGGCTGCCGAGCAGCTCATCGCGACGGTCGCCGCGCACACCCGTAAACTCTCCGATCAGCGCATCGACCCGCCGCGCAGTGCCCCACACTACAGCGCGCACAACCTGTGGAATGGCAACGTGCCGGGCTCGACCCTGTTCGTCCCCGTCGGCAACGTGTCCGAGCAATTGATCGACTTCCTGTTCATCGCCGCCGGCTCGGGCTATACGGTGGTCGACGACCTGCGCGGCCAGCCGGCAGGCAGGCTCGAGCCGTTTTTCAAGAGCGGGCTCATCGACCCGAAACTCAAGTACCCGCTGTCCTACATGGAGCAGTATCTGCTCACCACCTGCGCGGTCGAGATGGGCATCCTCGGCAACAACATGGCACTGGCTCTGCAGCCGCTCGGGCTCGGCGGCTGGTTCTATTCGGGGGTCAGCCCGTTCACCGTGATGGGCGTGGCGGCCAAGCAGGGCATACCCGGTCTCGGCTTCAAGTTCGAGATGAAAGACGGCTGGGGCACACCCAATCCGCTCGGCATCGAGGGTTTGTACCAGGCCTTCTCGCCGCCCTTCTATCCCGACATGCGGGCCGCTATCGAGGCCTTCCTGGAGCTCAAGTTCGGGCGCGGCGGGACCTATGATCCGGCGACACCGGGACCCTATGCCGACAACGCGGGGGTCAAGAAGACGGCCGCGCGGCCGAGCGCGGAACTGATCGATTGCGTGGTCGCGACCGCCCAGTACATCTACGACACCCACGGCAAGTTCCCGGGCACGGTGCCGAGCATCTTCATCCGTTACTACACGCAGGCGCATCGCCTGGAGACCGGCTTCTACGACAAGTTCTACCAGGCCGGCAGCTACCTCTCGACCCATGGCGCGAGCGTGGCGCGCTGGAAGAAGAAGCTCGGGCTCGGAGGGTGAACCGCGCCTCGGGGTAAGCGCAGCCGAAGCACGCCCGGGCTTCGGCGTCATCGCGGCTGAAGCCGCTCCTACATCGGTTGGCTGTGCCGGGGTTCGGCGTCATCGCGGCTGAAGCCGCTCCTGCATCGGTTGGCTGTGCCGGAGTTCGGCGTCATCGCGGCTGAAGCCGCTCCTACATCGGTTGGCTGTGCCGGGGTTC
>CAYPJK010000649.1:0-1735 GCA_964411025.1 uncultured Nevskia sp. | reverse complement strand
TACGCCGCCGAACTGGGGCATCTGCAGCATCTGCGCCGGCACGCGAAGCTGGCCGGAATCGTCTACCCGAAACCGGTGGAGGCGCTCTGCGCCGACGGCATCCTGGTGCTCAGCGAAGAGGCCGGCGCCACCCTGGAGATCGCGAAATCCTGGCCCCAGGACGTGCGCGACGCCCTCGGGCTGGCGCTCAGTCGTTGGGCGCTGCACCAGCTGTTCGTGGCGCTGGCCGTTCACGCCGATCCGCATCCGGGCAATTTCGCGTTCCGGTCGACTGGCGAGCTGGTCGTCTACGACTTCGGCTGCGTCAAGCGGCTCAGCCGGCCGGTCGCCGATCGGGTGGTGGCGCTGCTCAACGCAGCCCACGCGTCGCGCTGGGACGAGTTGCATGGCCATCTCACCGCACTCGGCGGCATCAGCGATGGCGTGACCACCGAGCAGCTCACCGCGTTCTACCGCGAACTGGCCGAACTGATTCTGGGCCGTCTCGCCGAGGCGCAAACCTTCGATTTCGACGACGCCCGCTTCATCACCGACATCCGCGGCGCGATCAAGCGCAACCTCGGGCTGTCGTTCAAGTTCAAGCCGGTCTCCGACCTGCTGTTCGTGCTCCGGGCGCTGAGCGGCCACTACTGGATCCTGCGCGCGCTGCGGGCCCGCGTGCCGGTCACTGCCATTCTGGCGCCGCACGGCGTGCGGCTGGCCCCGGAAACGATCGCTGGGCCGGACGATGACCCGAAAAAAGGCAGCTGATTCGTCGTTCAGGCAGAAACAGTGCGGCAGTTCACAGTTTGGCTGACGAAATCGGCACTATTCAGCTTTGATAGGTCCTTCAAGCCTCTGTCGGGATTCAGTTTTGCACGACGTTTGCTTGAAATCGACATGCGCCTCACGAACCGACAAAAAATGATCCGCCGCAGTGCACAATAGACGCACCGTTGTGGCGCACGCCGACAGCCGTCGACAGCACCATTGCGGTATCGCAGCAGGCCCGAAAGCCGCCGTTCAGCTTCCATCCATGTCGAGGACCCCAGCATCGTCCGTCTGCCGCCGACCTGATCGCCCTTTCGTCAGGGCGATGTCAGCCGCGAAACACCTGACCTCCCGACGGATTCCCTGTGACCCGCAGCATCGCGACAAGCGCCGGCCTTTCGTCGATCGCCGATCGTAAACCACGGCAAATACACGATTTCCCTTCACCGTCACTCACTACAACAATCGAGACCAGTTAGGCATGGGAACCAAGCGAGAGTTCGGACCGCAGCGCATCCTCGTCACCGGCGGCGCCGGCTTCATCGGATCGCATCTGTGCGCCCGACTGCTGGCCGAAGGGCAGGAAGTGCTGTGTGTCGACAACTTCTACACCGGCTCGCGCGAAAACCTGCAGCCCATCCTCAATCACCCGCGCTTCGAGTTCCTGCGCCACGACGTGACCATGCCGCTGTACGTCGAGGTCGACCAGATCTACAACCTCGCCTGCCCGGCCAGCCCGATTCACTACCAGTTCGATCCGGTCGCCACCACCAAGACCAGCGTCCACGGCGCGATCAACATGCTCGGCCTGGCCAAGCGCCTGAAGTGCCGGATCTTCCAGGCCTCGACCAGCGAGGTCTACGGCGACCCGGAGGTCCACCCGCAGCCGGAGGACTACTGGGGCCATGTCAACCCGGTCGGCTACCGCTCCTGCTACGACGAGGGCAAGCGCTGCGCCGAGACGCTGTTCTTCGACTACCACCGC
>CAYPJK010000648.1:0-1744 GCA_964411025.1 uncultured Nevskia sp. | reverse complement strand
TACTACAAGATCGAGTCGCGCGATCCGCTCGTGGCGCTCTCCTTCTCGGCTTTCCGCTGCGACATCGACCCGGAAACGGGGCGCATTCTCCGCAAGCACTACCTCAAGTAGCTGCGCTCAGGCGATCAGCGGAATCACCAGCATCGATACGAGTGTAACCACCACGATCGATGCGAGATTGACGCGCCAGCCGGTGCGGATCATGTCCTGCATCGAAAGCCGCCCGGTGCCGAACACGATGGCATTGGGCGGCGTGCCGACCGGCAGCATGAAGCCGCAGGAGGCCGCCATGGCCGCGGGCGCTACGAGCTGCAGCACCGGGTAATCCGAGGTCGAGGCGATGGCCGCCAGGATCGGCATGAAGGTCGCCGCGGTCGCCACGTTCGAATTGAGCTCGGTCCACAGCACCAGCAGCGCCACCATCGCGCCGAGCAGCAGGATGAGCGGCCAGGTACCGAGCACGGCGAGCACTTCGGCCATGAAATCGGACAGGCCGCTGACCTGGATCGCCTCCGCCAGCGCCAGCCCGCCACCGAAGAGCATCAGCACTTCCCACGGCACGCGCCGCAGGTCGGAACCGACGATCAGGCCGCCGCCCTCCTTCATGCGGCTGGGGATCACGAACAGGCTGAGACCCGCCAGCAGCGCGATGGTCGTGTCGTTGAACTCCTCAAGTGCCGGGAGTTTCCGCAGCAACGGCCCCGTGATCCAGGCCGCCGCCGTCAGCACGAAGACCGTGGTGACGCGCCGCTCGGCGGCGGACATCGGTCCGAGCGCCTGGCGTGCCTCGATCAGCCGGTCGCGCGCCGTGGCCTGGGAACCGAGCTTGAACGGAAACGCAATCTTCACGAGCACGAGCCACGCCACCGGCATCAGCAGCAGCACGGTCGGGATGCCGAACACGAGCCATTGCGCGAAGCTGATGGTCTCGCCGTAGTTCTGCTGCATGAAGCCGACCACCAGCGCGTTGGTGGCCGTGCCGACCAGAGTCCCGAGCCCGCCGATGGTCGCGGCGTAGGCAACGCACAGCACGATCGCCTTGCCGAAGTTCCGCGCGTCGCGGTCCTCGGTCGCGGCATCGGGCGCGACGATCAGCGCGACCGACATGGCGACCGGCAGCATCATCAGCGTGGTCGAGGTGTTCTGCGCCCACATGCTGACGAAGCCGGTCGCGCACATCATGCCGAGCACCAGGCCCTGCGGATGGCCGCCGGCCCAGGACACGATCGTGTAGGCGATGCGCCGGTGCAGGTTGCAGCGCTCCATCGCGAGCGCGAGCAGGAAGCCGCCGAGGATCAGGAACAGCGTGGTATTGCCATAGCCCTGGGCCAGGTCCGATGCCGACGCCGCGCCGAGCGGCGGCAGCACGGCGAGCGGCACCAGCGCCGTCGCCGCGAAAGGCAGCGCCTCGGTTGCCCACCAGATGGCCATCAATGTCATCGCGCCGGCCACCTGCCAGGCGGCGGGCGACAGGCCCGGCGGCGGCGCCATCACCAGCGTTGCGGCAAACACCGCGATGCCCAGCACGAGCCCCGCGTTCTGCGCGATCGTCCGGCCTGAGGCGCCAGCCATTCCCCCTCCCTGCCGCAATGCGGCGCGCCAGTATAAAGTGGCGCGGTTTTCAGGGGTGCTCGCGCATGCCGGAATGTATTGTCATTGTCGGAGGCGGCCATGCCGGCGCACAGGCGGTGGACAGCCTGCGCCGCGACGGCTTCGCCGGCCGGCTGGTGCTGGTCGCGGCCGA
>CAYPJK010000647.1:0-1747 GCA_964411025.1 uncultured Nevskia sp. | reverse complement strand
CGGGGCCAGAACATCGGCCGGTTGCCGCAGTTCGCCTCGGTCTCGGTCCAGAAGCCCCAGTTCAACACCTTGGAACGCACCACCGGAATCAGCCCCGCCGGCATGTGGATGAACGGATTGCGATCGGCCGGCCCGGCCTCGACCAGGCAGACCCGCCAGGCGCCGCTGGCGCTCAGGCGGTTGGCCAGCACGCAACCTGCGGAACCGCCGCCGGCGATGATGAAATCGAAGCTCGTGGCGGTGGTCACCGGGCAGCCTCCGCCGACGGCCGCTGGCCCCCTGCCGCTGCGCCCGCCCCTGCGCCGGCGATTCCCGTTGCATCGTTCATTCGGACATCCTCTTGAGAGCCGGTGACGACCTGCCGGACGTCGCCGTAATCTGGCGTACCTAGTGACACCAGAACTGGATTGAACGATCAGTCTATTAGCCGGAATTGCTGGCGTCACCCCGTGTAACATCGATTTCCAGTCAACAGGAGTTGCGGACGATGAACCTGAATTCGCCGCGCGATTCATCAGCCGCCGACCACAGTCCGGGCGCCTCGCCGCTGACGCTGGACGGCGTGCTGGCCATGCTGGTCGCCGATGGCCTCGTGCCGGCCGGCGCAGCGGTCGCCATGCGCGATCGGCCGACCGGGCGCAGCGAGCATCCGCACCCGCTGGTCCGCATCGCCGCCTGCGACTGGGACCACCCGCAGCAGCCCGGCCGCAAGCTCGGCATCGAAGCCCTGACCCAGTGGCTCGCCGCGCGCAGCGGGCTACCCTATCTGCGCATCGATCCGCTGGCGATCGAAGTGGCGCGGATCACCACGGTGATGCCGTACGCCTATGCCGCGCGGCTGAAGATCCTGCCGGTGCGGGTGACCGCCGCCGAGGTGACGATTGCCACCAGCGAACCCGGGGTCGCCGACTGGGTCGCCGATCTGCGGCAGGCGCTGAAGCTCGACGTGAAGCGGGTGCTCGCCAATCCGCTCGACATCGAGCGCTATCTGGTGGAGTTCTACGCGCTGGCGCGCTCGGTGAAGGCCAGCGGCGAGGCGCGGGCCAAGCTGGCTGGCTTCGGCAACCAGCGTTCGCTGGAGCAGCTGACCGACCTCGGCAAGCGCGGCCAGCTGAGCGCCGACGATGCCCATGTCGTCAACATCGTCGACTGGCTGCTGCAGTACGCGTTCGAATCCCGCGCCAGCGATATTCACCTGGAACCGCGCCGCGACACCGGCAATGTCCGCTTCCGCATCGACGGCGTGCTGCACGAGGTCTACCAGATCCCGGCTTCGGTGATGACGGCTGTCACCAGCCGCATCAAGATCCTCGGCCGCATGGACGTTGCCGAAAAGCGCAAGCCGCAGGACGGCCGCATCAAGACCCGCTCGCCGGATGGCAAGGAAATCGAGCTGCGCTGCGCCAGCCTGCCGACCGCGTTCGGCGAGAAGCTGGTGCTGCGCATCTTCGACCCGGAAGTGCTGGTCAAGGATTTCCGCCAGCTCGGCTTCAGCGCCGACGAAGCTGCCGCCTGGCGGACGATGATCGAGCAGCCCAACGGCATCGTGCTGGTCACCGGCCCGACCGGTTCCGGCAAGACCACCACGCTGTATTCGTCGCTGAAGCAACTGGCGACGCCACAGGTCAACGTCTGCACGATCGAGGACCCGATCGAACTGGTCGACGACGCCTTCAATCAGATGCAGGTGCAGCCGAACATCGAGCTGAACTTCGCCGACGGCATCCGCGCCCTGATGCGGCAGGAC
>CAYPJK010000646.1:0-1756 GCA_964411025.1 uncultured Nevskia sp. | reverse complement strand
CGCTGCCGGCACGACGCCGCGCGGCAGCGGTGTGCAGTCGCCGGCAGTGGCCCGCGGCAGCCAGGCGGCGCCGAGGACCAGACCCACCGCGAGCCACAGACCTGGCGCGAGCGCCGCGCGGCGGCCCCGCTCAGGCCAGCCGGTTGTCATCGCCGAGCTCGAGTTCGGGCGTGCGCGAGAGCGCCGCCACCCGCCTGGCGCAGCTCTGCCAACGGGAGTCCGCCAGCAGGGCGTCGCGGGCCGGCGCCGGACCACGCGCGTGCAGCCGCATCAGGCGCACCTGGGTCTGCGGATTGACCGTGCTGCCGAGGGCGTCGATCATGGCCAGCACCGCACTGCGCTGATTGCACACCAGCAGCACGTCGCAACCGGCGGCGAGCGCCTGCCGTGCGCGGTCGGCCGGCGTCCCGACACCGTCGGCCCCGGCCATGCTGAGATCGTCGCTGAACACCACCCCGCTGAACGCGAATTCGCGCCGCAGGATCTCGCCGATCCAGACTGGCGAGAAGCCGGCCACGCGCTGATCGATCCGCGGATAGACCACGTGCGCGCACATGATGCCCTCGATGCCGGCGGCGATGAGCGCGCGGAACGGCGCCAGATCGCTCGCTGCCAGGTCGTAATAGTCGCGTGTGTCGACCGGCAACTCGACGTGGGAGTCGGCCGCCACGCTGCCATGTCCCGGAAAGTGCTTGCCGACCGCGGCCATCCCGCACTCGTGCAGGCTGGCGACATAGCGCTGCGCCAGGCGCGCCACGATTGCCGGCGCGGCATGCAGCGCCCGATCGCCGATCACCGACGACAGCGCCGAGCGCAGGTCGAGCACCGGGGCAAAACTGAAATCGACGCCGACCGCGCGCAGTTCCATCGCCATCAGCCAGGCGCAATCCGCGGCCAGCGCGAGGCCGGCGGCGGGGTCACGGTCGTAACATTCGCCGATGCGCGCCAGCGCCGGCAGCTCGACGAAACCGTGGCGGAAGCGCTGCACCCGGCCGCCTTCCTGGTCGACGGCAATCAGCAGGCGCGGCGTGCGCAGCGCGTGGATCTCGGCAGTGAGTGCCGCGAGTTGCGCCGGATCGAGGTAATTGCGCGCGAACAGGATCACTCCGCACACCAGCGGATGACTCAGCACTTCGCGATCGTCCGCGCTGAGCGCCGTGCCCTCGATGTCGATCATCAACGGCCCCAGCATGCCGCGCACTCCATGGTCACCATGCTCACCATTCTACGCAGCCCGGGTCACCCGGGAGGAGTGCGAACTCGCCGCGGATCGGGCCACCCTGGACAAGTCCAGGACGGGGCCATTCGAGGTTCCTCAGTCCAGCTGCCAGTGATCGCGCAGCCGGTCACCGAGCAGATTGATGGCGACGACCACGCTGGCCAGCGCCAGTCCCGGTGCCAGCACCAGGTGCGGAGCGACCAGCAGATAGCGGGTGCCGTCCCGGATCATGCCGCCCCACGACGGGGTCGGCGGCTGCAGGCCCAGACCGAGAAAGGACAGCCCGGCTTCGGCCACGATCACGGCAGCGAACGCGAACGTGACCTCGACCACCAGCGGTCCGCGCATGAGCGGCAGCACATGACGCCACAGGATGAACCGGGTCGGCGTGCCGAGCGCGCGCGCGACCGCCACGTGATCACGGCCCTTGAGACCGAGCGCGAGGGCACGCGCCAGCCGCGCGAATCCGACCCAGCCGACCACGACCAGCGCGATGACGACATTGCCGGCACCCGGTCCGAGCAGGCCGGACAGCGC
>CAYPJK010000645.1:0-1767 GCA_964411025.1 uncultured Nevskia sp. | reverse complement strand
GGCGTGGCGAGCGAGCCATCGGCGTTGAAGGTCACCGTGGTGCCGGTGCCGACATCGGTGCCATCGATTCGCGTGTGCACGGTCCACTCGTTGGCGGTGGTGCCCGACTTCACGAAGTACAGGTTGGCCGGATGACCGGTGCCCAGCGAGTCATAGATGGTCACCGACGTGGTGTTGTTGTAGCTGGTCGGGTCGCTGGCGGAAAACGGCGTGGTGGCCGGGGCCGTGGCCTCCGCCGGCAGGTTGACGCCGGTATTGAGCAGCGTGGTCGCGTTCGGCGGATTGTCCGAGGTCGACAGCTGGATGTCGGCCAGGCTGGCGGTATCGAATGCGGTGCCACCGGCCACCGGCGGATAAGCCTGCAGCCGTGCGCCGGAGCCATTGACGATGAAGCCGTTGCGATCGGTGCCGAACTGGCCGGAACGCGTGTAGCTGACCGCGCCGTCCTTGGCCAGCGTGAACCAGCCGGTGCCGCTGACCGCAAGGTCCAGCGAGTTGTTGGTGACGCTGATCGCGCCCTGGGTGAACTGCTGCGCCACCTTGGCGACGCGCACCCCGCCGCCGACGGCGGTATCGGTGACGCCGTAGGCATTGGCAAGGAAGAAGTCCGCGAACTGCGATCGCGATTCCTTGTAGCCGACGGTATTGGCGTTGGCGATGTTGTTCGACGTCACCGCGAGATCGGCAGACGCGGCGTTGAGGCCGGTCAGGGCAATGTTGAAGGACATGTCAGCGGACTCCGGTCGAGGCGGCGGGAACAGCATGGGACGCGGCACGCAGCGGCGCGGTCAGCGATTCGACCAGCTCCGACAGCTCCGCGCGGCGCCGGCGCCGGCCGACCTGCGGGATGTCGAACAAGCCGGGAATGCGGTGCGGCGGCGTGCGGCTCGGGCGTGGGCTGCAGAAATTCATGGCGTGTCTCCGGACAGGAAAACGGGGGTCAGATGATCTGGCGGACGTTGCCGAACGGCACTGCGCCGAGGCCGGCGAGGTTCAGGCTCAGGCCGTTGCTGCCCAGCGACACGCTTTGCACCAGCCCGGCGGCCAGCGTGGTGGCCGATTCGCTGGCGCCGTTGCGGGTGATCGTCGCGCGGATGCCGTAGCTGCCCGATGGCAGGGTGTTGCCGCCGGCGTCCTTGCCGTCCCAGTTGAAGTAGCTGGTTCCGGCCGGCTGGGTGCCGTAGTCGAGCCGGCGCACGACGGCACCGCTGGCATCGACGATCTCCACCGCCACCTGCCCGCCGCTGGGGACATCGACGCCGCCGCTCAGGCCGGCTTCGCCATCGAGGTAGCCGGTCTTCGACGGGTACAGCACGCCGTGGCCGACCAGCCCGGAGGCCTGCAGCGACTGACTCGAGGTCAGCGACGAGGACAGCGAGGTGAAGGAATCCTGAAGGCCCTGGATGCCGGACACCGTCGAGAACTGCGCGATCTGGCCCAGGAACTCGTTGGACTCCAGCGGCTTCAGCGGATCCTGGTTCTGCAGCTGCGTGGTCATCAGCTTGAGGAAGTCCGCCTGGCCGAGCGACTCGGCCTTCTTGTCGGCGGTCTTCAGGCTCAGGCCGAGATCGGAATAGGGATTGGTGCCAACGGCAGTGGTCATGGCGTTCTCGTGGAGTTCGGGGGCAATCAGCGGCCGAGCGACAGGGTGCGGCTGGCAAGTTCCTTGGCGGTGTTCATCACCTCGACGCTCGACTGGTAGGAACGCGAGGCGGAAATCATGTTGACCATCTCCTCGACGACGTTCACGTTGGGCGCATAGACATA
>CAYPJK010000644.1:0-1768 GCA_964411025.1 uncultured Nevskia sp. | reverse complement strand
GTGATGGCCTTCGCCTGGGCGACGCTGAGCCTCGGCGCCATCAACGTCATCTTGGGGTTGTGGTTCGTCAGCCGGCGCGGTCTCGCCATCAGCCTGGCGCTGAACGGGGCGAGCTTCAGCGGCATCGTCATCGTGCCGGCGCTGGTGCTCGTTGCGGGGTCGGCCGGCTTCGCCGGCGCCATGCTGGCGGGGGCGGCCGTCATTCTCCTCGTCTTAAGCCCGGTGGCGTATGTGATCCTCGGCAGGGCCCCACCGCCGCAGACGCGCAGCTCAGCGGGCGGCGAGGCGGCAGCACCTCCCGCAGCGTGGACGAGGTCATCGGCGCTGCGCAGCCTGGCCTTCTGGAGCGTGTCGGCGCCATTCGCCGTCGCCATTACCTCGCAGGCGGGCTTCCTGGTCCACCAGATTGCGGTCCTGGAGCCGGCGCTCGGCCGCTCCACCGCCGGCATCGCCGTGGCCGTCACCACCGCCATGGCCATCGTCGGCCGGCTGACGCTCGGCACCATGGCGGCGTGGCTCGACCCGCGCTGGGCTGCGGCGCTGTCGCTGGCGAGCCAGGCGGCCGCCCTGGCGGCCATGACCGCCACGACCGACCCGACGGCGCTGCTGGCTGCCTGCGCCGTCTACGGCTTCTCGGTCGGCAACGTCATCACCTTCCCGGCGCTCATCGTGCAGCGCGAGTTCGAGGCGGCCGCCTTCGGCATGCTGAGCGGGCTGACGACCGGCATCGGACAGTTCACATACGCCTTCGGGCCCGGTCTGCTCGGGCTGGTGCGCGATGCTACGGGCGGCTACTCGGCCGCGCTCGCCCTGTGCATCGTCCTCAACCTGACGGCGGCGGTCGCGCTGGTGCTGAGGCCGCACGCGGCCCGGCGCGGACGCGTGTGAGGGAGCGCGGCCTGGCAGCGGCATGCCGAGGCAACCGGGCATCTCCTGACGGGATTGCGGGTCGGCAAGAGTGGTCTCTGAGGCACACGATGCGAGGGCCGTGAGCGGCCTCGGCATTCGACCGTCGGCGGAGCGTGCGCAATCGGCAAGAATCGCGCACTGTGGCGGCTCCAATCGAAGGAGGGTGACAGATGGCCAAGAACAAGGCGCCGGGAGACAACCAGCGCAAGGGCGCCGTGAAGGGCCGCTCGCAGACCAAGAACGTGATCACCGGCACCTGGACCAAGCGCGACGACAAGTCCGGCAAGTTCATGGACGTGAAGGCGGATCCCAAGCCGTTCAAGGGCGTGCGCAAGACCAAAGGCAAATAGCCAGCCCGCCATCCCGGAGCGCGCATAGCGCGTATCCGGGACTTGCTGCGCTGCTCTCCTAGGGTGCCGGCGCGTGGCGCATGCCAGCCAAGCGTCCTGCATGCTCGGCAATCGGGCAGCGCGCGCTTGACCGGGGCAGCGCGAGCGCGGATTGTCGCGCGCCCATGCAGGACACTGCCCAAACAATCGGCATTCGCGATCGCAACGCCTCAGGTCGGGCGGAATCGGCCTACGCTTGGCTGCGGTTGCTGGTGGCCGTTCTGCTCGGCACGCTGGGCAGCGTCGGCATGTGGGCGGTGGTGGTGACGCTGCCGACGGCGCAGGCCGATTTCGGCGTGGCCCGCGCGGATGCCTCGCTCCCCTACACGCTGGCCATGATCGGCTTCGGCCTCGGCGCGGTCGGCATCGGCCGGCTGGTCGACCGGTTCGGCGTCGTGGGCCCGGTGGTCACCGCAACCCTTGCGCTCGGAGCGGGCTTCATCGCCTCCGCCTTCTCGCCCAATCTGGTG
>CAYPJK010000643.1:0-1780 GCA_964411025.1 uncultured Nevskia sp. | reverse complement strand
TGGCGCTGTCGTGGATGCTGTGGCTGTAGCCGCGATAGGTCTCGGTGCCGATCGGTCCCAGCAGCTCGGTCTTCATAATCTCGGAGAAGCCGAGGACGGCGTTCAGCGGCGTGCGCAGCTCGTGGCTCATGTTGGCCAGGAACTGGCTCTTGCTGTTGCTGGCGGCCTCGGCCTGGTCGCGCGCCGCGCGCAACTCGGCCTCGCGCATCTTCATCTCGGTGACGTCGTGCAGCTGCGCGACGAAGGCGGCCCCCGGCTGCGGCTCCGGCAGACGGCTCAGGCTCACGTCGGCGATCAGGGTCGAGCCGTCGCACCGCGTCAGCTCCATCTGGCTCGGGCGCGGGGCATAGGCCATGCGCGACAGGCTGTGGATCGGCGGCTGATGGCTCGGCGTCGCGATGACGTCGAAGAAGTGCTGGCCAACGATCTCGGTCGCGTGCTGGCCCAACATTCTTTCCGCGGCCGGATTGACCGACCGGACCTTGCCCTGGTCGTCGATCACCAGCAATCCGTCATGGCTGTTCTCGACCACCTGGCGCATCAGCGCGTCGGTGCGGCGCAGCAGGATGGCTTGGCCGATCAGCCGCAGGTCGAGGTCGCGCAGGCGCTCCAACAGGGCCATGAGCAACGCCGCCGCCACCGCCGCCAGCCATGGCGCGGTTTCGACCATCAGCGGCAGGTTTGCCTGCACCACCAGCGGCAGGCCGACAATGGCGATCAGCGCGCCGGCGCCGGCGGCGACGCCATGCCGCCAGCCGCGGTTGCGGCAGATGCCCTCGATGACGAAGAACAGGACGCAGGCAATGGTCAGGATCAGCCAGCGCGAGACCTTGTGGAGATCGCGATCCTGCAGCAGCGATTCGGTCGCCAGGGCCTGCAGGGTGACGCCAGCCATGACGCTGCCGACCGGCGTTGCCAGAGTGTCGCCCAGTTCCTGCGCGGTGGCGCCGATCATCACGATCTTGCCCGCGAATGCATTCGGGGCGACCTCGCCGGTCAGCACCTTCGCGTAGGAATAGGTCGTGATCCGATCCGACGCGATGCCGAAATCGACATAGTAGCGGCCCATGGCGGAAGGCTGCAGCCCAGCCGCCGCTGCGGACATGGTGGGCACCACGTTGCCGTGCCACGGCGCCACGCGCGAGAGCCGCCGCACGATTCCATCACTGTCCGGATAGATGTTGGTGGATGCCACGCGGGTATGCGCCCTGAAGCGCTCGAGCGGCGCAGTCGAGGTCACGACCCCCTTGGCTCCGTCCGCCTGCTCGAAGACCGGCAGGATGACCCGGTCGCCTGCGCGCTCCAGCGCCGCTTCCAGGGCTGCGTCCTCGAGCTCGGTCGATTCCGCGCTGAAATCGATGTCGATCACGATCTTCTTTGCGCCGGCATCCCGCAACAGGTCGATCAGCTTGGCGTGCTGGGACCGCTTCCAGGGCCACACCGGCACGGCGTCGAGGCTATCGGGGTCGATCGCCACCACGACCACGTTGCCCGTGGGCTCCGATGTCAGCAGGCCGAACCGCGCCGCTGACAATTGCCGATCGATGAACAGCAGCGACCCGGAAAGATAGAGCACCGCGATGCCGGAGCAGACCGCGACCGCGGTCAGCCAGCGGAAAGCCTGCGGCCGGTATCGTTGCAGCGAGCGCATCGTGCGGGTGAATGACACTGGCGTGCGATCCTAGCGGCCGCCGCCGAGCAGGCCGCCGACAGCGCCGCCGACCGCACCGCCGACTCCGCCGACCGCACCGCCGACCGCACCACCGACGCCGCTGACTGC
>CAYPJK010000642.1:0-1783 GCA_964411025.1 uncultured Nevskia sp. | reverse complement strand
GCCGCTCAGCTCGGCGGCCGACGAGGAAGCGCTGTACCTGAAGAGTTTCGACCTGCTCAAGGGCGGCAAGTACGACGAGGCCATTACCGGCTTCAAGGGCATGCTCGCCAAGTATCCGCAGGGCAACTACTCCGACAACGCCTGGTACTGGACCGGCGAGTCGTACTACATCAAGAAGGATTTCCCGAACGCGCTGGCGAGCTACCGCTCGCTGCTCGAGAAATTCGGCAGCAGTCCGAAAGTTCCGGACGCGCTGCTGAAAACCGGGATCATCCAGCAGGAACAGAAGAAGAACGACGCGGCCAAGGCGGCCTACAACCGCGTCATCAAGGAATTCCCGAACTCCAGCGCGGCCATCCAGGCGCGTACGCGAGTCACCCAGCTTCGCTGACGCGCATGAGTTCGCTCGCCACGGCAGCCGAGCGCGCCACGCCTCGGACCCCGGTGGCGACGTCGACGCGGCTCAAGCTCACCGAGATCTTCCTGTCGTTGCAGGGCGAGTCGACGTTCGTCGGCTGCCCGACCGTCTTCGTGCGGCTGACCGGCTGCCCGCTGCGCTGCAGCTACTGCGATACCGAATATGCCTTCCACGGTGGCCAGTGGCATGAGCAGGCCGACGTGCTGGCGACGGTCGCCGGCCATGGTGTCCGCCACGTCTGCGTGACGGGCGGCGAGCCTCTGGCGCAAAAGGCCTGCATCCCGCTGCTGGCGGCGCTGTGCGACGCCGGCTACACGGTGTCATTGGAGACCAGCGGCGCGCTCGATGTGTCGGCGGTCGATCCGCGCGTGGTCAAGATTCTCGACATCAAGACGCCGACGTCGAACGAAGTCGGGCGCAACCGCTGGGCCAACCTGCCGCTGCTGCAGCCGCATGACCAGATCAAGTTTGTGATCGGCAATCGCGCCGACTACGAATGGGCGGTCGCCGTGGTCGCCGAACACCAGCTGACGCGCCGTCACACGGTGCTGTTCTCGCCGAGCGCGACCCAGCTGCCGGCCCGCGAACTGGCCGACTGGATCGTCGCCGACCGTCTGCACGTCCGTTTCCTGATGCAGCTGCACATGCTGCTCTGGGACGGCGAGGCCGGGCGCTAGGCCGCGCCGCCGCCGCGCGCGCCGGCAGCCTCGCGGGCCGGCCCGCCAATCCCATCCGGAGTGACCATGTCCCATTCCCGTTCTGCTGTCGTGCTGCTCAGCGGCGGTCTCGATTCCGCGACAGCGCTGGCGATGGCCCGTGCCGATGGCTACGAGTGCCACGCGCTCAGCGTTGCTTACGGCCAGCGGCACAGCGCCGAGCTGGACGCCTCGGTGAAAGTCGCGCGCCGGCTGGGCGCAGCCTCTCATCGGCTGATGCAGGTCAACCTCGACCTGATCGGCGGCTCGGCGCTGACCGACCACCGCATCGCCGTGCCGGAGAGCCAGACGCCTGACACGGCCAGCGCTGGCAACAGCATCCCGGTGACCTACGTGCCGGCCCGCAACACGCTGTTCCTGTCGCTGGCGCTCGGGCTTGCCGAAGTGCAGGGCGCGGAAGCGATCTACATTGGCGTCAACGCCGTCGACTACAGCGGCTATCCCGACTGCCGGCCGGCCTTCATCGCCGCGTTCGAGAACGTCGCGCAGCTCGCCACCCGCGTTGGCGTCGAAGGCGGACGCCTTCGGATCGAAACGCCGCTGATCGCGCTCAGCAAGGCCGAAATCATTCGTCGCGGCACGGCACTCGGCGTCGATTTCGCCGAAACCGTCTCCTGCTATCAGGCCGACGCCGAGGGTCGCGCCTGCG
>CAYPJK010000641.1:380-1784 GCA_964411025.1 uncultured Nevskia sp. | reverse complement strand
GCCCGCGGCGACCAGCGCCGGGATGTCGCGGTTCAGGTGACAACCGCCGGCGATGGGCTTCCACAGCGGCGTCAGCCGCTCTTGCCAGCGGCGCGCGCCGGCATCGGGCGCCGTGCCATGCTCGCAGAACAGCAGCTCGCCCCCGGGCTTGAGCACGCGGCGCATCTCCTGCAGCGCGGGGACCGGGTCGGGGATGGTGCAGAGGGTGAAGGTGGTGACCACCGTGTCGAAGCTGGCGTCTTCGGCGCCGATCTGCTCGATCACCAGCGGCAGGGTCTCCACCGGGATCGAGATGGCCTGTGCGCGGCGCTGGGCCATCGGGTGCATCTGTGCCGCTGGATCGACGCCGCAGATGTGCTGCACCCGCGTTGCGTCGTAGAACGACAGGTTGAGACCGGTGCCGATGCCGATCTCCAGGACACGCCCGCGCGCCCGCGGCACGATCTGCGAACGGGCCTTCATCACGTCGCCCATGCCGCAGGCGCATTCGATCAGGTGAGGCAGGATGTGGCGGTCGTAGAAGCCCATGGCGGTCACGCAGTAAGGTAGGCCGGCTAGCCTAGCGGCGCAGGGCCTGCCGCTCAAATGGGGCGTGCCATCGCCGCCGTTCCGGTGCATGCTCAGGTAATAAGAACGATACAGGGGGGAGATCATGCGAATCCGGACCACGATGCTGGCGGCGGCGTTGCTGCTGGCGGCCTGCGACGGTGACAGCGGCGGCGATGGCACCGAGGCGACGGCGCCGCCCGTGCGTCTTGAGGATCTCTGCGTCAATTCGCAGTGCGGCGAACGGACCGTGCTGCTCGACATTCCCGGTGCCGAGAACCTGATCTTCTCGCCGGCGGGACGCCTGTTCGTCAGCAGCGGCTCCGGTGTTTTCGAGATACACAAGAATGCCGACGGCAGTTTCCGCGCCGACAGCATCTCGCCCGAGAGCTGCGGCTACACGGGCCTGGCGATCCGCGGGGAATACCTCTACTCCTCCTGTGGCGACGGCCGCTTCTGGGCCGCGCGGCTCGACGCCGCGCCGCGGCTCCATCTGATCCACACGATGAGCGGCATGTGCATCGCCAACGGCACCGCGCTGGGCGCCGATGGCCGCATCTACGTGGTGGACGAGCCGCTCAACGTCTGCGTGCCCGACCCGAAGATCAAGCGCCTGACGATCGATCCGGCCGATCCGATGAAGGTGGTGAACGAGGAGGTCTTCGTGCAGGGCAGCCCGCTGGGCCTGCTGTCGCTGGGCATCGGCAACGTGCTGCGCTTTCCCAATGGCCTGCAGGCCGACGGCAGCCGCTTCTACGGCACCGATGGCGGCAGCATCTTCTCGGTGGACCAGCTGGCCGACGGATCGGCCGGCGCGACGACGCCGATCCTGTTCGAGGTGGACGTGCATGACGATCT
>CAYPJK010000641.1:0-370 GCA_964411025.1 uncultured Nevskia sp. | reverse complement strand
TCACTGGACGCATCACGCTGATCTCCAAGGCCGGCGAGATCCTGCAGGCCACCGCGCCGGGCACCTTTACCTTCCCGTCTTCGGTGCGCCTGGGCCGTCCGCCGATGTTCGAGTCCACCGACATCCTGGTCACCGAGACTGGCGTGCTGGTGGACCAGAGCCTGCCGCTGGATCACCTGAGCCTGTTCCGCCGCAAGGCGCGCTGAAGGCTCAGTCGAAAATCGTGTAGGCGATGCGTGCCCGCTGCTCGAACAGGAAGGACGGCGTTACGCCGAAATGCTCGCGGAAGGCGCGCGACAGGTGGGCCGAATCGGCGAAGCCGGCGGCATGCGCGGCGGCGGTGAGGCTGTCGCCTTGCATGGCGCGGGCC
>CAYPJK010000640.1:0-1784 GCA_964411025.1 uncultured Nevskia sp. | reverse complement strand
GCGCCGCGCCATGAATCTGGTCATCGACCGTGAGCTGATCGTCGAGCGGGTGATGAACGGCTTCGCGCTGCCCGCGTACAGCTGGGTGCCGCCGGGAGTGGCGAACTACACAACGCAGACGCCGGACTGGGCCGCCTGGCCGCAGGCACAACGCCTGGAGGAAGCGCGGCGGCTGTACGCGCAAGCCGGCTACAGCGCGGACCGGCCGCTGGAGATCGAGGTTCACTACAACACCCAGCGCGACAACAAGCGCATCACCACCGTGATCGCCGCCATGTGGAAACAGGCCCTGGGTGTGCGTACGCGCATGGTCAATCTGGAGTTCAAGGTGCTCAAATCGATGTTGCGGCAGCGACTGACGCAGGTCTTCCGCTGGGGCTGGATCGGCGACTACGACGACGCCAGCAGCTTCGCCGACCTGATGCAGACCGGCCATGGACAGAACATGACGGCTTACAGCGACGCCGAGTACGACGCACGGATGGTGCAGGCGCACGCCGAGGCGGACCCGGCGCGACGGCGTGCGGCGCTGGAATCCGCGGAGCGGCGGCTGTTGGAGCAGTCACCTCTGATCCCGATTTATTTTTACACCTCCACCCACCTGGTCAAACCGTACGTGCAGGGCTGGCAGGACAACGTGCTCGATTACCATTACAGCAAGGACCTCTCGGTTCGACCGCACTGAATGATCCACTACGCACTTCGACGTCTGCTCACCAGCGTGCCCACGCTGCTGGTGCTGATCTCGCTGACGTTCTTCATGATGCGGGCCGCGCCCGGCGGGCCGTTCGATCGCGAACGCACGCTGTCGCCCGAGATCGAGCGGGCGATGCAGGCGGCCTATCATCTGGACGAGCCGCTGTGGCAGCAGTTCGCCCGATCTCTGGGCGGGTTGCTGCGGGGCGATCTGGGACCCTCGTTCCAGTATCCCGGGTTCAGCGTCTCCGAGCTGATCGCGCAGGGCGCTCCGGTGTCGCTGCTGCTGGGGGTTCTGGCGCTGATGCTGGCGGTGCCCTTCGGCGCCGGGCTGGGCATCACCGCCGCGCTGCGGCATAACCGGCTCGCCGATTATTCGGTGATGACGGTCGCCATGACCGGACTGGCGCTGCCTTCGTTCGTGCTGGCGCCGTTGCTGATCCTGGCGTTCGCGGTGAACCTCGGCTGGTTGCCGGCCGGTGGTTGGGGTCGCGCCAGTGCCCTGGTGCTTCCTGTCGTGGCCCTGGCATTGCCGCAGGTGGCGGCGATCGCGCGCCTGATGCGTGGCGCCATGATTGAAGCGCTGAACCAGAACTTCATCCGCGCCGCACGCGCCAAGGGCCTGCCGGAGCGGCTGGTGGTCCTGCGGCATGCGCTGCCGTCGGCCTTAATGCCGCTGCTGTCTTACCTCGGCCCCGCCGCGGCCGGGGTGATGACCGGCTCGGTGGTGGTGGAACAGATCTTCGGCATCCCCGGCATCGGTCGCTACTTCGTGCAGGCGGCGCTCAACCGCGATTACCCCCTGGTGCTCGGCGTGGTGATTTTCTATGGCGCCCTGATCGTGCTGTTCAATTTCCTCGTCGATCTGCTCTACGGCGCGTTGGATCCGCGGGTGAAACATGAGTGAGACGATTGCGGCGACCAGCCTCGGCGCCCTGGCGTGGGCCCGGTTGCGCCGCAACCGGGCCGCGATGGTGGCGAGCGCCCTGCTGGCCCTTGTCGTGCTGCTGGTGTTGTTCGGGCCCCTGCTTTCGGCTTACGAGGCGGACACGATTGATTTCGCGCGGACCTGGAACACGCCACCCGCG
>CAYPJK010000639.1:0-1790 GCA_964411025.1 uncultured Nevskia sp. | reverse complement strand
TGCTGCTGGCCGCCGTGCCGACCAGCCTGATCGCGCTGGGCTGGGGCTGGCGGCGGCATCGCAGCCGCCCGGTGGCCCTGCTCGGCCTGGCCGGCATGGCGTTCATGGTGTTCGCCGCCTTCGGCATCCAGTTCGGCCTGCTCGATGCCGCAGGCGAGCGTCTGCTGACCATCATCGGCGCCGTGCTGCTGGCGCTGGCTCATCTGCGCAATTACCAGCTGCGTCATCACGGTCACGACCACTCGCGGCCGCACGCGCACTAGCAACCCGTTCATCGCCACGTCTGCCCTCGCCATGAAAGCCATTCTCTGCACTGAACTCGGCGGTCCGGAAAAACTGGTGTTCGGCGAGGTCACGTTGCCTCCGCCCGGCCCGAACGAGGTGCGAATCAAGGTGGCCGGGGCCGGCGTCAACTTCCCGGACATCCTGCAGATCCAGGGCAAGTACCAGTTCAAGGCAACCCCGCCGTTCACGCCGGGGGCCGAGGTATCGGGCGTGATCACCGCTGTCGGTGCCAAGGTGTCGCAGCTGGCGGTTGGCGACCGGGTGGCGACCTTGATTCCGATCGGCGGCTACGCGCAGGAAGTCAACGCGTCCGCCGACGGCGTGCTGCGGCTGCCGGCGGATTTCGATCTGATCGAAGCGGCCGGCTTCACGCTGGTCTACGGCACCACGATTCATGCGCTCAAGCAGCGCGGCGCACTCAAGGCCGGCGAGACCCTGCTGGTGCTGGGCGCGGCCGGCGGTGTCGGCCTGTCGGCGATCCAGATCGGCAAGCTGATGGGCGCGCGCGTCATCGCCGCCGCGTCGAGCCCGGAGAAACTCGCGCTGTGCCGGGCGCAGGGCGCCGACGAGGTCATCGACTACTCGAAAGAAAGCCTCAAGGAAGCGGTCAAGAAGCTGACCCGTGGCCAGGGTGCCGACGTGATCTACGATCCGGTCGGCGGTGAACTGGCCCAGGACTGCTTCTCGGCAATCAACTGGAACGGCCGCTATCTGGTGGTCGGCTTCGCCGCCGGCACCATTCCGGAAATCGCCCTGAACCGCCTGCTGCTGAAGGGTGCATCGGCAATCGGCGTGTTCTGGGGCGCGTTCATCGTCCGCGAAGCGGCGTTGAATGCCGAGAACTTCGCCCAGCTGTTCGCCTGGCACGGCGAAGGCAAGCTCAAGCCGTTCATCTCCAAGACCTATCCGCTGGCCGAAGCGACGCAGGCGATGCTCGACATGCAGGCGCGCAAGGTCACCGGCAAGGCGGTGCTGGTTCCCTGACGGCACGGGCTGGCCGGCTCAGCGCCAGGCCAGCCGATCGCGCAGCTTCACGACTTCACCGACGATCACCAGGCTGGCGCCCTTGATCTCGGCGGCGGCGACTTCGCCCGGCAGCGTTGCCAAGGTCGAGGCGATCACCCGCTGGCTGGCCTGCGTGCCCTCGACGATCAGCGCCGCCGGCCAGTCGCCCGGCAGGCCATGGGCCATCAGCTGGGCGCTGAGCATCGGCAGCGAGCCGAGGCCCATGTAGATGGCAAGCGTCTGGCCGGGCCGGGCCAGCGCATCCCACGGCAGGGTCAGCTGGCCATCGGCGCGTGGATGGCCGGTGACGAAGATGCAGGCCTGGGCGTAATCGCGATGGGTCAGCGGAATGCCGGCGTAGGTCGAGCAGCCGCTGGCGGCGGTGATGCCGGGCACCACCTGGAACGGGATGCCGGCCTGGGCCAGCCGCTCGATCTCTTCGCCGCCGCGTCCGAACACGAAAGGATCGCCGCCTTTCAGGCGCAGCACGCGTTTGCCCT
>CAYPJK010000638.1:0-1796 GCA_964411025.1 uncultured Nevskia sp. | reverse complement strand
TCTTCAGTGCTCTGCGCGCGCGCGGCAGCCGGCTGGTAGCCACGACCACGCGTGACCGTGAGGGTCATGCTGATCTAGCCGCCCGTCAGGTTGGCGATGACGAGATCCGGGTTGACGATCTCGACGTCGTGGTCGAGCTGAATGTCACCGGCGGTGATCGGGCCGCGGCCGCTCTTCTCCAGCTTCAGCACCGCTGAATCGCGGGCGTTCATGCGGACCGAGATGTTCTTGATGTTCAGCAGGATGTCGATGACATCCTCCTGCACGCCTTCGATGGCGCTGTACTCGTGCACCACGCCGTCGATCTGCGCTTCGGTCACGGCAGCGCCGGGCACCGACGACAGCAGGATGCGGCGGAGTGCATTGCCGAGCGTATGGCCGAAGCCACGCTCGAGCGGCTCCAGCGTGATCCGGGAGCGGTGAGCAGAGATCTGCTCGACATCGACGACGCGCGGCTTCAGAAAACTGGCGACGGAACCCTGCATGTAGTGACCTCTTGAAACAATGGCTGCCGACACGTGGCCGGCAGCAAAACCAGAAACCGACTCGAACAATGAACAACGGGCGGCTGCCGAAGCAGCCGCCCCATCGAATTACTTCGAGTACAACTCGACGACCAGGTTCTCGTTGATGTCCTGAACGATCTGGTCGCGTTCCGGCAAAGCCTTGAAGACACCCTTGAGTGCCTTCTCGTCCACTTCCACCCACTCCGGCAGGCCGATCTGCGAGGCCACCGACAGTGCCTGGGTGATACGGGTCTGGTTGCGCGACTTTTCGCGCACCTGCACCACATCACCAACCTGGATGCTGTAGGACGGGATGTTGACGCTCTTGCCGTTGACCAGGATCGCCTTGTGGCCCACCAGCTGACGGGCTTCGGCGCGCGTTGCGGCAAAGCCCATGCGGTAGACGACGTTGTCCAGGCGCTGCTCGAGGAAGCGGAGCAGATTCAGGCCAGTCGCGCCCTTGGAACGCGTCGCCTTCTGGTAGTAGTTGCGGAACTGCCGCTCGAGCAGACCGTACATCTGCTTCAGCTTCTGCTTTTCACGGAGCTGCAGCGCGTAGTCCGACAGGCGCTGCTTGCGCGCGCCATGCTGACCGGGCGGGGTGTCAAGCTTGCACTTCGAGTCAAGCGAGCGACCGCGGCTCTTCAGCAGCAGATCCGTGCCGGCGCGACGGGCGAGTTTGCAGGTGGGACCGATATAACGTGCCATTTCGATCTCTCCTTAGACGCGACGACGCTTGGACGGACGGCAGCCGTTGTGCGGAATCGGCGTCACGTCGGTGATGTTGGTGACCTTGAATCCAGCGGCATTCAGCGAACGCACTGCAGACTCGCGGCCCGGGCCAGGGCCCTTGATGCGAACTTCGAGGTTCTTGACGCCGTGCTCGGCGGCGGCAGTCGCCGCGCGCTCGGCCGCAATCTGGGCGGCAAACGGCGTCGACTTCCGCGAGCCCTTGAAGCCACAGGCACCGGCGGTCGACCACGACAGCGCATTGCCCTGACGGTCGGTGATCAGAACGATCGTGTTGTTGAATGAAGCATGAACGTGCGCGACGGCGTCAGACACGTTCTTCTTGACGCGCTTGCGTGCCTTGGCGGCAGCAGCGGCGGCGGAGGTATTGGCCATGAGTCTGGAAATCCTGCGAGGCTAGGCGTTACTTGCGGATGGCTTTGCGCGGGCCCTTGCGGGTGCGGGCGTTGGTGCGGGTGCGCTGGCCGCGAACCGGCAGACCGCGACGATGACGCTGGCCGCGGTAGCAGCCCATGTCCATCAGCCGCTTGATGCTCATCG
>CAYPJK010000637.1:0-1799 GCA_964411025.1 uncultured Nevskia sp. | reverse complement strand
CGATCACCGCCGCATCCTCGGGCGTGAGTTTCAGCGCCCGCGCCAGCAGCTGCTGGGCCTCGTCGAAGCGCTGGGTGTGCAGCGTCAGCAGAAACCCCAGCGCATTGAGGGCGCGGGCATCGTCCGGGTTGGCCTTGATCAGGCGGCGCAGATCGTTTTCGGCGCGTTCGAAGCGGTTGAGCTTGTCGTAGACCAGCGAACGCGCGTAGAGCAGCTCGGCGTCGTCGGCGGACTGCTTGAGAGCGCGGTCCAGCACCGCCAGGGCGTCCGCCGGCTTGCCGGCGTCGATCAGCATCCCGGCTTCTTCGGTGTCGATGCGATGGCCGAGCATCGGCGCCTGCTGGCGCAGGCTTTCAAAGATGTCGCGGGCCTCGTCCAGGCGGTCGAGCCGCGCCATCATCGCCGCGCGGCGGAACAGGCTGTCGAGCGCCTTGCTCCCCTCGCTGACCTTTTCGTACCAGGACAGAGCCTCGGCGTATTTGCGCTGAAGTTGGGCGATACCGCCGAGGTAGAACGCCGCATCGCTGGCGCGCGCCGGACTGTCGGTCAGACGCAACAGATAGTCGCGTGCCGTGTCGAGGTCGCGGGCATCCAGTGACAGCAGGGCCAGGCCCATCAGGGCCTCTTCGTTGTCCGGGCTGTCGGCGAGGAGTTGTTCCAGCTGGCGCCGCGCGGCGTCGTTCTGCTGGGCTTCCACCAGCAGTTTGACGTAACCCAGTCGCAGGTCGGTCGGGTTCTGCCCGTCGGCGATCAGTTGGTCAAAGGTCCGGTCGGCGGCCTGGATCTGACCGCGTTTGACCTGTGCCCCGAGCAGCAGCAGGCGGGCGTCCTGGGAGTTCTCGTCGAGCCGCAGCGCGCTCTGCGCGGCCGCTTCGGCTTCCTCGTAGTGCGCGAACCGCATCGCCAGAATGCCCAGCGCGTACAGCGCGCCCGGACGGTCCGGCCAGAGTTTCTGCAGGTCGCGGATCAGCTGCATCGCCGTCGGTTCGAAATTCCGCTCCTGCGACAGCAGCAGGGCGACATGCCGAAGACCTTCGTCTTCGCCGCCGGCATCGCCCTGGACGATGGCCTGGGCTTGCGCGAGTGCGTCCGCCGGCCTGTTCAGGCGCAACGCCGTGCGCAGCAGGATCTCGCGCGGCTCGAGGTTGTCCGGGTCGAGTTTCTGCCAGCGCAGACCGGCTTTTTGCGCCAGGGCATTGTCGTTGGCGGCAAAGGCGAGCAGGGTGGCGCGCTGTGCGAGTCCGGCATCGTCGGTGTAATCCAGCGCCATCAGCAGCTGCGCCGCCGCCAGCCGCGGTTGCTGGCGTTGCGCCGCCAGTTCGCCGGCGAGGATATGGAACTGCGCGGCGGCGGCGGGTGAGAGAGCTGCGTTGGCCGTGAGAGGCTTCTTGCCGGCGGCAGCCCAAGCCACGCCCGGCAGGGTCACGGCCAGAAGTGGGGTCAGCAGCAAGGCGATGCGGCGCACGGGAAAACCATCTTGAGACGTCGGTCCACTATACAATCTGCACTGTCGTGACGCTCTTAACCTTGGGTCTCAGCCACCACCGTGCGCCGATTGAACTGCGCACCCGCGTGGCCTTCGCCGACGCCGACCAGCCGGCGGCGCTGGAGCGTCTGCGCGCGCTGCCGGGCGTGTCCGAGGCGGCGCTGCTGTCGACCTGCAACCGCACCGAACTGCTGGCGGTGACCGAGGCCGAGGACGAGGCCCGTCTGCTGCAGTGGTGGAGCCGCGAGCGCCAGGTCCGCGAAGCCGATCTCGGCGAACACCTTTACACCCACCGCGATTTCAGCAGTGTGCT
>CAYPJK010000636.1:0-1801 GCA_964411025.1 uncultured Nevskia sp. | reverse complement strand
ATGCACGGCATGACCACCGGGCTGGCGCGCGAGTACGCCCGCGAAGGCATCACCGTGAACACCGTTGCGCCCTGCGTGGTGCAGACCCCGCAGCTCGATGAAGTGGCGAAGCGCGATCCTGAACTGGTGCGCAAGGTCATCGACGTGGTGCCGATGGGCCGGCCCGGCACGATGGAAGAAGTGGCCTCGATGGTCGCCTACCTCGGCAGCCGCGAAGCCGCGTTCGTCACCGGCCAGGTGATCAGCGTCAACGGCGGCACCACGATGCTCTGAGGCCGGCCCGAACCGCCGGCGGCAGCGCCTAATCCCGACACGACCCATGACCCAGACCGTCGCCACCCTTCCCGAATCCGAACTGCTCGACGGCGAGATGAAGAGCGCCTTCCTGCCGGACGGCACCCGCATCGCGCTGTTCCACATCAACGGCGGCTACTACGCGACGCAGGACACCTGCACGCACGAGAACGCCTCGCTGAACGATGAGGGCACGGTCGAAGGCGATCGCGTGACCTGCACCTGGCATTACTGCGAGTTCTCGATCATCACCGGCGAGGCGCTGAACTCGCCGTGCAGCGAGCCGCTGCAGACCTATCCGGTGAAAGTCATCGACGGCGTGCTCCATGTCGTCTGCTGACGGCAAGGCACCGAAGCCGAAGTCGCCCCGGCCGGACAAGCCGGTGGCGACGCGCCGCCGCACCCAGGCCGAACGCTCCGACGAGATGCGCCAGCGGCTCGTGGAGGCGGCGTCGGTGGTGCTGCGTCGCAAGGGCTACGCGGGCCTGCGCACCGATGAAGTGGCCAGAGTGGCCAAGGTGTCGCGCGGTGCGCTGCAGCATCACTTTCCGAGCAAGGACAGCCTGGTGGTGGCCACCGCCGAACACCTGCTGCAGGCCAGCCTGAATCGCGGTGCGCGCCGCGCGGCGTCGGTCGCTGCGGCGGCGGACCCGATCGACGCGATCATCGAGGACGGCATCGAATTCTTCCTCGGACCCGACTTCACCGTGGTGCTCGACCTGGTGCTGGCCGGCAGCAAGAGCCGCGCGATACGCGACCAGATCTACGCCCATGCACGCAGCAGCCGGCTCGGCGTCGAGCAGGCCTGGCTGGAGTTGCTGGTGGCGCGCGGCGTGCCGCGCGACAAGGCCGAGAAAGTGCTGTGGCTGACCATCAGCGTGGTGCGTGGCTTCGCCGTGCGCGCGCTGTGGCAGCAGGACGAAGTGCTGTTCCGCAGCCTGCTCGCCGAATGGAAGCGGATCGTCGGCGGCCATCTGGCGGCGCTGTCGAGCCACGCGTCCGACGACAACCAGAACCCCCCGCTGCCCCAAAAACCCGGAGCAACACGATGAGCCTGTGGAACGATTTTGTCGGCGCCGAGATCCGCTACATCGACACGCCGACCTACGGCCGCATCCGCATTGCCGAAGCCGGCCCGAAGGACGCGCCGGTGATCTTGTTCCAGCACGGCATCGGCGGCCACCTGGAGGCTTACTGCAAGAACCTGGTGCCGCTGTCCGACCGCTTCCGCTGCATCGCCTTCGACTACGTCGGCCATGCGCTGTCGAACCGCAAGGACATGGAATACACCCCACCAGTGCTGGCCGAGCAGCTGCGCGAGCTGATGGACGCGATGGGCATCGAACGCGCCCATCTGTCCGGCGAATCGCTGGGCGGCTGGGTGTCCGGTTTCTTCGCGGTAAAGTATCCACAGCGCGTGCTGAAGCTGATGCTCAACACCGGAGCGGGCATCCCGATCGTCTCGGAGAAGGGCCGTGCCGACATGCTGGATCTGATGGAGCGCTCG
>CAYPJK010000635.1:0-1802 GCA_964411025.1 uncultured Nevskia sp. | reverse complement strand
TGATGGGCAGCCAACCGATGCTGGCTGACGTACACGCTGCTGGACCGGTGCGCTGATCATGGCGCAGCCACCGATTCCGCAGCCCGAAATCATCTTGTACCAGACCGAGGACGGTCGGACCCGGGTGCAATGCCGCCTCGAAAACGACACGCTCTGGCTGACGCAGGCCCAGATCGCCGACCTGTTCCAGACCACGGTGCCGAACATCAACCTGCACCTGAAGGCGATTTACGCCGAGGGCGAACTGGTGGCAGAGGCAACTGTTAAGTCCCACTTAATGGTTCGCCAGGAGGGGGTGCGACAGGTATCTCGTCCGGTGCTGCACTACAGCCTGCCCGCCATCCTTGCCGTTGGCTTCCGGGTGCGCAGCCACCGCGGCACGCAGTTCCGGCAGTGGGCGATAGCGCAATTGTCCGACTATCTGGTCAAGGGCTTCGCGCTTGACGATGAGCGGCTGAAGAACCCGCCCGGCGCCGGGCACAAGGATTACTTCGACGAGTTACTCGACCGCATCCGGGATATCCGGTCGTCCGAGCGGCGGTTCTACCAGAAGGTGCTCGACATCTACGCGACCAGCATCGACTACACCCCGGATTCGGACGCCTCGCAGCGATTCTTCGCCACGGTCCAGAACAAGATGCATTGGGCCGCCCATGGACATACGGCGGCCGAGGTGATTGCCGAGCGCGCCAATGCCGATCAGCCGTTCATGGGGCTGCAGACCACCCGTCCCGGCGGGATCGTGCGAAAGGACGACGTCAGCGTTGCCAAGAACTACCTGACCGCCGACGAGCTGCAGGTCTTGAATCGCATCGTCAACCTGTACCTCGAATACGCCGAGCTGCAGGCGTTGCAGCGCAAGCCGATGACGATGCGCGACTGGCTGTCGAAGCTGGACGAATTCCTGCGGATCTCCGGCCGCGAGCTCCTCGACCATGCGGGTCAGATTTCCGCCGACGGCGCTCGCGCAAAGGCCGAGCAGGAATACGCCCGATACCGGGCCTTGCGGGACAGCCAGCCGCAGCCTATCGACAGTGATTTCGAGCGGACGGCCGAGACGATCAAGAAGTTGCCTCGGCCTGCGAAGCCGAGAAAGCCGCGATCACCGCCAAAATCCTGAGCTCGACGACGAACTGACCGCCCATGACCGAGCGCACCCGCAGCGAACGCCAGACCCAGAACCGGCTGGTAGACCGGTTCACGCGCCCAGTGTCGGCCGGCGGGCTGGGGTATGAGCATCTGGGCGACTGGCATCAACGCGAGTCGAATCGCGCCGTCGAGCCCGAACTGCTGACCGCGAATCTGGCGGCGCGCGGCTTCAGCGCATCCCAGATCAGCGCGGCTCTGCTGAAACTGCAGGCGGCGGCGGACGTGACCGGCGTGAGCCTGTATCAGGCCAGCCTGCGAACCTATCAGCTGCTGCGCTACGGCGTACCGGTGCAGATTGCCGCCGGCGCACCGCACGAAACCGTGCACCTGATTGACTGGGAAAACCCAGATCGCAACCACTACGCCCTGGCCGAAGAAGTCACCCTGCGTGGCAACCGCACGCGGCGGCCGGACGTGGTGATTTATGTCAACGGCATCGCTCTCGCAGTAATCGAGCTGAAGCGCGGTTCGGTGGAAGTGGCTGAGGGTGTGCGCCAGCTGTGCAGCAACCAGGAACCGCAGTTCCACGAATGGTTCTTCAGCACCGTGCAGTTGCTGCTGGCCGGCAACGATGCTCAGGGTTTGCGCGTCGGAACCACCTGTTCTGGCGAGAACTACTTTGTCGAATGGAAGGCGACCCACCCCGAGGCTGA
>CAYPJK010000634.1:0-1810 GCA_964411025.1 uncultured Nevskia sp. | reverse complement strand
GGTCGCGTCGCCGTTCCGAGCCGCGCACATTCTGATTCCCCGTGGTGTATGACGTCATGCGCACCAAACTCCCCTGATTACGCACAGTCTAGCAGACCCCCCGAATCGTGTCAGGGTCATCGTGCCAAAGGCTGGATAAGGTTCAGAACTGGTTGTTCAGAATGGGCGAATCGGGACCGGTGACGGCGCTCGCCGGCCAGATCGCGACCCAGCGGTCGCGCGCGACGCCGCGATACATCGGCAGCGATGGCAGGCGCAGGGGCGAGCCGTCGAAATAGGTGACGAGCGCCCCGGCGGGATGCTCCCCCGCCCAGCGCGCGGCCGCCTCGCGGTCGCGCAGCGGTTGGGGCGCGTTTGCCAACCGGCCGGCGAAATCAAATTCGCCGCGGTAATCGGCGAACACCGCGACCTCCACCCCCGCGTCCTGCAACTGTTTCATGCGGCTCGCGACCGGTGCCAGGTCGAAGAACGGCCGAAGGTTGCCGTCGAACTCGAGATTGAGCGAAGTCATCAGCATGCTCGACAGGATCGCGACCTGCAGCGTGCGCGACAGCTGATGACTGGGAGAGAGCTGCGACACGACATAGACGATCACCAGCAGGGTCAGCCCAGCCACCAGCCCGATGCCGCCCATCCAGATCGGCAGCGGCGCGCCGAACAACTGGCGCCAGATCGCGTCCAGGTGCGCGGTGGGCACGATGTTCATCAGGAAGAAGATGAGGCCGACGAACAGGGCGAAGAAACCCGGCACGACGGCGTGGAAATCCTTCGGCTTGATCTCCTGGGTCGCCAGCAACCGCGCCCCCAGCAGCGAGAGCGGACACACGATCGCCAACAGCCCGATCAACTGCCAGCCCGACAGCAACCCGGCGACGACCACCGCGCCGAGGAAGCAGAGGCAGAGGCGGAAGCCGATGCCGACGGTTTCGCGCAGATGCCGCCGCAGCGCGCGCCACAGGGTCTTCCAGCAGATCCAGGGGAACAGCACGACCGGTAGCATGATCAGCGTCCACGGCGCGCCGCGCACGGCCTCGGTGCCGGGATCGAACCAGCCGTTGCCCAGCCTTATCAGGGCCGCCGCACTGCCCAGATGATCCAGCCACAGCCAGGCCGGCGCCAGAGCCAGCGCGCTGGCAAGCACCGCGCCGGTCCACCAGGCGATCGCGTTCTTTTCGCGGCGCGACCCGTCGTCGATGATCCAGATGCCGATGGCGCAAATAATTGGGATCAGGGCCCAGCTGGCACCGCCCGCCATCACGGCCAGCGCGCCGGCGCCACCGCACATCAGCCAGTCGCACAGCCCGGGGAAGAATCCGCCGTGAACCATCCACCGCCGGCCGAGTGCGTGGAAGCTCGCCAGGATGAAGGGCAGAGCAAGCGTCTGCGGCTCCACCAACGTCATCGCGACGGCGAAGGCGCCAACGCCCGTCAGCAGCAGGCGGGCGAAGATCGGCGTTGCCGCGCGATGCGGCCAGAGCACCAGCGCGGTGCGCCCGATCATGAAGACGGTCGCCAGCGAGGCGAGGCTGGACACCAGGCGCGGCCACCACTCGTTGACGCCGGTCACCTGCCAGCCGGCGAGGGTCAGCCAGTGCAGCAGCGGCGCGATCTCCGGCATCGGCGCACCGTTGCGCAGCGGCACCAGCGTGTCCTGCAGATACATGTGCCAGGTGGAGGCGAGGGTCTCCAGTTCGACCGGCGCGGTGGTCGGCCGCCAGGCCAGCGCGCCGAACAGCAGGACGGCCATGAAGAGATACGGCGCGGTGCGCGACAGCCGCTCCAGCAGCGGCGAGAGAGCCGGTTCGTCGCG
>CAYPJK010000633.1:0-1810 GCA_964411025.1 uncultured Nevskia sp. | reverse complement strand
CGGGCCGCAGAAGACGTACCCGCGCATCTGCCTGAACGTGCCGGAGCCGGAAGACCTGGCCGGCCTCGTCACCGCACTGAAGGAACTGGTGCCGCTGGGCCTGCGTGTGGAACAGAGCGTGATCCGCGACAAGTTCGGGCTGCCGGAGCCGGCGGATGATGCCGAGCTGCTGTCGGCGCCTGCGCGCCGTGAGCGCGCTTCGGGTTCCGAGCCGCCGGACGATGACGCCGATCCGGCCGCGCCACCGGCCAAGGCCCGCAACGCCGCCACGAAGCCGGCACCGCCGACCACGTCGGACGAGCAGGCCAGCCGCATGGTGCGCGAGGGCGACCCTGTGGTGGGCGCGCTGGTGGCCCCGATCGAGCAGATGCTGGCCGCCTCGAACTCGTTCGAAGAGTTCCGCGAAAAGCTGCTGGATGCCTACGCGGATCTCGACGACAAGGCGCTGGCCGAGCTGCTGACCCAGGGCCTTACCGCCGCACATCTGGCAGGCCGCTACGAGTTGCTGCTGGGCGTTTGACGTGGCGACGGCTTACGGCAGCCTGCCGTTCAAGGAGCAGATCGCGTTCTTCCGGCAGAAGCTGAACCTGCCGACCCGCAGCTACACCGATATTCAGGGCGCGCAGCACGATCAGGCGTTCGTCGTGGCCGGCGCGATGAAGGCGGATCTGCTGGCCGACCTTCGCACCGCCGTCGACCGAGTGGTCGCCGAAGGCATCGGCTTCGAAGCCTTCAAGGCCGATTTCAAGGGCATCGCGGCGAAGCACGGCTGGGCCTACACGGGCGGTTCGAACTGGCGGGCGCAGGTGATCTACGAGACCAACCTGAACCAAAGCTACAACGCCGGCCGGGAAGTGCAGATGGCCGACCCTGCGCTGCGCAAGCGCCGGCCGTTCGGCCTGTACAAGCACTACGCCAGCCCGAACGAGCGGCCGGAACACGTGGCCTGGGACGGCATGGTGGTGGCGCTGGATGACCCGTGGTGGTCATCGCACAGCCCGGCCAACGGCTGGGGCTGCAAGTGCAAGAAGTTCATGGTGAGCGCGCGCGATGTCGAGCGGCGCGGCTTGACGGTGACGCCGGGGCCGCCGATCGACTACGAGGACCGCGTGATCGGCAAGCGCAGCGGCAACCCGCAGACGGTGCGCGTGCCGAAAGGCATCGATCCGGGCTTCCAGTACGCGCCGGGCCGGCGCTTTCATCCGAACCTGGACAAGTACCCGGAGCCGATCGCGCGCGGGGTGGTGGCGCAGAACCTGCGCACTGGCGTGTTCGAGCGGTGGCACCAAAGCATCGAAAGCCGGGTGGCTGCCGCCCGGTCCCAGCCTGAACTTGTCGATCTGCCGAAGCCGGCATTGATCCGCGCGCTTCGCCAGCGTCTAGCGCAGCAAGAGCAGTTCGCCGTCGCGGTGTTATCGCAAGCCAACCGCGAGTTGCTCGCAGTGAAGACGCAGACCGTGCACGTGTCCGACTACGACCTGATCAAGCAGGCGGTGTCTCGCGAAGGCCAGGAAATGGCTGCGTCGAACTACTTTCAGGTGCAGCGAGTCATCGACGAAGCCAGCGTGGTGATCCGGGAAAGCGAGGCAGTCACGGTGTGGGTTCGGCGCGGCAACGACTACCTGCAAGTCGTGCTGCAGCAGACCGAGAGCGGCCAAGGCCTGTATCTCAAGTCGTTCCGTCGTAGCTCGCCGAAAGACCTGGCGCGGGAGCGAAAGCGAGCGAGCAGCAAGGGCTACCCGGTACTGAAGGATGAGGGGTGACGCACCATGCGAGGGCTCCAACCTCCTCGCTTACGCCTCGATAGGTC
>CAYPJK010000632.1:0-1811 GCA_964411025.1 uncultured Nevskia sp. | reverse complement strand
TCCGGTCCGCATCGCCGTGCTGCGCAGCGAGGGCGATCTCTACGACCCGGTGTTCCTGATGCGCGTCAAGGCGCTGACCGATGGCCTGGCCGCACTGCCCGGCATTGATCGCCGCCATCTGCGCTCGCTGTTCACGCCGGAAGTCCGCTACGTCGAGGTGGTTGAAGGGCGCTATTTCGGCGGCAGCGTGGTGCCGGCGGAGTTCGATCCCGAGCACGCCACGCCGGCCGAGCTGGCGCGGCTGCGCCGCAACGTTGCCAAGGCCGGCATCACCGGCCGCTACGTCAGCGCCGATCGGCGCGGCGTGCTGATCGAAGCGGCCTGGCTGGCGCGCGATCCCGAGACCGGACAGCCGTTCGACCAGCACCAGATCATGCAGGGCATCGGCGATGTGCTGCGGGCCGCGCGGGCCACCAGCGGCGGCGACTTCAGCGTCCACGTCAGCGGGGCGCCGGCGCTGGCCCGTGCGTTGGCCGAGGAAGTGCCGCAAGCCTGGCTGGTCGCGGCCTGCGGGCTGCTGCTCAGCGCGGCGCTGCTGGTGTTCATGATCGGCGCGGCGCGGGTGGCGACCGTCAGCCTCTGCTGCCTGGTGATCCAGATGATCTGGCAGCTCGGCCTGATCCAGCTGGCCGGTCTGCGGCTCGATCCGGATGCCGCCTGGGCGCTGGCGGTGACGGCAACGGCCGGTCTGCTGTCGATGGCGCAGTTCGGTCTGCGCTGGCTCGACAACTCCGCCGACGGCGGCCACGCCGGTTTCAGCGCCAGCCTGCGCAGCTGGCATCAGCTGGCCTGGCCGCTGGCCGTGGTACTGCTGACCGCAACCGCCGCCGCCGCTGCGCTGGCGCTGATCAGCGATGTGCCGCTGATCCGGCAGATCGCCGTGGTGACCGGGCTGGGTCTGCTGGCGGCCTTGCCGATCACGCTGCTGGCGCTGCCGATCCTGCTGAGCTGGACCGGCACGGCGCGCATCGGCTGGCGGCTGGCGGACTGGTTCGACGCCCGGCTGGCCAGCCTCGGCCAGCTGGCGCGGCCATGGCTGGGCCTGTTCGTGATGGTCGCCGTCGGCGCGCTGGCCGGCGTCAGCGGCTGGCTGCAGCGCGATCAGCCGGTGGAGCCGGCGGCCACCGATCTCGCCCGCCTGTCGCCAGCCAATCCGGCCAAGGCCGATGGCGCCAAGCTGGCGGCCGCGTTCCCGCGCAACGTGCGCGAGTTCCGGGTGATCGTCGAAGCCGATCCGGATGCCTGCACCGATCCGGACGTGATGGAACAGGTCGATCGGCTGGTCTGGCAGCTGGAGAACCTGCCGATGGTCACCGGCAGCACTGCGCTGCCGCAGGCGCAGCGGCGGGTGCTGACGGCCTTCGCCGACGGCTCTCCGAAGTTCCGCGTGCTGCCGCGCAATCGCGAAACCCTGCGCCAGGCGATGGCGCCGATTAGCGCCGATACCGGCCTGCACGCCGATGGCTGCGCGACCCTGCCGATTTCCCTGTACTTGTCGCGGCGCGACGCCGAATCGCTGCTGGCGGTCGCCAACGAAGTCGAGCGTTTCAACACCGCCAATGCAGCGGAGTTCTTCGACAGCCATCGCGATGTCGATGCCGCCTACTGCGCCGAGCAGCGCCGTCTGCGGCCGCTGGGTCCGCTGCCGGAGCCGATGCGCCGCAGCTGTCCGGTCGAAGGTCAGCTGGCGGCCGGGCCGCTTGGTGCCAGCCTTGCGCGGCAGCAGGCGCTGCTGGCGTTCCGGGGGCCGGCGGCGCTGGTGCTGGCGGCGGCGCTGGCCGCCGGTTGCTGGCTGCTGCTCGGCGATGCGC
>CAYPJK010000631.1:0-1814 GCA_964411025.1 uncultured Nevskia sp. | reverse complement strand
CGGCGGATGGCCGGATGCCCGTTCCGGCGGCCCCGGTGCCAGCTTCAACGCGTAGTTAGGCGGCGCGTGGTCACTGCGCATAGGTCGGTTCGCAACGACTGTCGCGGCACACGATGAGATACGTGACGAGGATGGCGGCTGGGAAGGCAGTTTCTCGGCGACCGCTGCCGGCGGGGTTCCAATGAACCGTGATCTCGCCGCCGAGCGCGCGCAGGCAGATGCCCGCCGCGATGCCTGGAAAAGCGGTGGCGGTTCGATCTACTCCACGCCCGCGGTCGACCCGGCCACCGGCATCATCTATTTCGGGGTCGGCAATCCCAGCCCGCAGATGAACGGCGACGGCCGTCCGGGCGACAACCTCTACACCTCCAGCCTGGTCGCGATCGATGGCCGTACCGGGCGCCGCCTGTGGCACTGGCAGCAGGTGCCGCACGATCTCTGGGGATACGACGTCGCATCACCCCCTGTGCTGATCGAGGCCACCGTCGATGGCAAACGGGTGCCGGCGGTCGCGCAGGCGTCGAAGCTCGGCTGGATGTTCGTTCACGATCGCGCCACCGGCCGGCTGCTGTACAAGTCCGAAGCCTTCGTGCCGCAGCAGAACCTGTTTGCACAGCCGACGCCCGGCGGCGTCACCATCGCCCCCGGCATCGGCGGCGGTGTGAACTGGTCGCCGGTAGCGGTCGATGCACCGCGCGGGCTGGCGTTCGTCGCGGCGATGCACTGGCCGACCACCTACACGGTCAAGGAAATTCCGGCCGCCGACGGCAAGCCGGCCGTGCCGTACTTCGCGGCCGAGCCGTCGCTGGGCGAACGCTGGGGTGCGCTGGTGGCCGTCGACTTGAACCGGGGCGGCAAACTGGCCTGGACAACGCGCACGCCGCAGCCGCTGATCGGCGGCGTGCTGGCGCTGAAGGGCGGGGTGGTGTTCACCGGCGAGGGCGACGGTCACCTGTCGGCCTTCGATTCCGCCACCGGCAAGCGCCTCTGGCAGTTCAACTGCGGAGCCGGCGCCAACGCGCCGCCGGTGGCCTATGTCATCGACGGCAAGCCGTACATCACCGTGGCGGCGGGCGGCAGTGCGATCTGGGGCTATCGCCAGGGTGATGCCGTGGTGACCTTCGGCCTGCCGGACTGACGCGGTCGGCGCTCTCCCCGAGCCCGCACGCCGGGCTTGAAGGGGCGAACCCTTCATCGCCCCGTTATATCGGTATTCCTGTATCGGCGAATGCAGAATGCGGAAGTCCGCCGAATTTTCTTAACAGCGTTCCGGAACACTGCCTGAACCGTTTCATCGGCAGCACGAGCGTCGGATGTCAGCGACGCACCCCCAATAACATCATCGATGAGGAGCACCATGAAGCTGATCAATTCCTTCGGTCCCAACCCGCGCGCCGTGCGCATGTTCCTGGCCGAAAAAGGCATCACCCTAGACAAGCAGGACATCGACATTCTCGGCGCGGTCGACAACCGCCAGCCGGCGTACCTCGCCAAGAACCCGGGCGGCCAGACGCCGGCGCTGGAACTCGATGACGGCACGGTCATCGGCGAGACCGTGGCGATCTGCGAATACCTCGAAGAAAAGCACCCGACGCCGGTGCTGATCGGCTCGAACGCCAAGGAGCGCGCCGAGTCGCGCCAGTGGCAGCGGCGTGTGGAGCTGAACGTCACCGAAAGCATGTACAACGCCTTCCGCTACGCCGAGGGCTACGGCCTGTTCAAGGATCGCGTGCACTGCATTCCGGTGGCGGCACCGGAGATGAAGGTATCGGCCCAGAAGTGGGTCAAGAAGATCGACGGCCTGATCGCAGGTC
>CAYPJK010000630.1:248-1816 GCA_964411025.1 uncultured Nevskia sp. | reverse complement strand
CATGTGCAGGTGATAGACCTCCTGCAAGCCGTCCTGGCCGGTGTTGATGAGCGTGCGAAAGCCGTTGCTCACGCCCAGTTCGCGCATCAGCCGCGGCGCCAGGCCCAGCATGTGGCCCAGCAGGCCTTGGTCGCCGGGGCCGACGTCGGCCAGCGTGGCGATATGGCGTTTGGGGATCACCAGGACGTGGACCGGTGCCCAGGGGTTGATGTCGTGGAAGACGAGCACCTGCTCGTCCTCGTGGGCCTTCTTCGCGGGGATCTGGCCGGCGACTATCCGGCAGAAGATGCAGTTCGGGTCGGGTGCACTCATGGCGGGTCGGGTCAGTTCGGCATCGGCTGGTTGCCGTTGAGGTTGAGCCAGCCGCGGATGATGCGGTAGAGGAACCAGATCGAGATCGCGACCCAGGCGATCCAGCCCGGGAAGAACAGCAACAGCCACAAGGGGATCGTGATCACGTAGAGCCCGCCGGCCCACAGCACGCTGCGGATGCGCCAGCTGAAGTGCGAGGCCTGCCAGGTGCCGGCCGCCTCGTCCTTCTTCACCAGGTCGATGATGAAGGCGACGATCAGCAGCGCGATGCCGGGCTGGAAGCTCGGGATCACCGCCCCGATCGCGACGATCAGGTGCAGCAGGTAGCTGATGCTGCCGACGGTCTTGAGCGAGCGCTCCCGTTCGCCGTTGTCGATCACGGTGTTCATGGTCCTTGCTGCTCCCTGCGTTGCGCCTTGCGGGCGGCGAATTCCTCGAGGCCGGAGGTCCCTGCGCGCTGCTCCAGCTCGGCCAGCACCTCGGCCGGCGTCAGCCCGTACTGCGCCAGGGCGATCATCGAATGGAACCAGAGATCCGCGGCCTCGCCCACGATCTTCCGGCGGTCGCCGTCCTTGGCTGCCATGACCAGCTCGGTCGCTTCCTCACCGATCTTCTTGAGGATGGCGTCGGGGCCTTTTTGGAACAGGCGGGCGACATAGCTCTTGTCGGGATCGCCGCCACGGCGCGCCTCGATCACCGCGGCCAGCCGCGCCAGCGTGTCATTGGAACTGCTCATCTGGCGTAGATCCGCTCCGGGTCCTCGATCACCGGATCGACGGCCTGCCAGGCGCCGCCCTCCCAGCGCTGGTAGAAGCAGCTGTGGCGCCCGGTGTGGCAGGCGATGGTCGGGGCATGGCCGAGCTGGTCGACCTTGAGCAGCAGCACGTCGTTGTCGCAATCCAGGCGCATCTCGCGCACCTTCTGGATGTGGCCGGATTCCTCGCCCTTGTGCCAGAGGCGACCGCGCGAGCGGCTCCAGTACACGGCCTCACCGAGCTCGGCGGTGCGCGCCAGCGCCTCGCGGTTCATCCACGCGAACATCAGCACGTCGCCGCTCGTGGCCTCCTGCGCGATCACCGGCAGCAGGCCGTCACGGTCCCAGCGGATGTCGTCCAGCCACGTCATGAGCGGCAGTTTAGCGACTCGGGGCCAAGGCCTTGCCGCGCAGAGCGGCAACGCGGAAGGGTCACATCCTCACCGGGATGCCGCGCTCGGCCAGCAGCGCCTTGGCCTGGCCGACGGTGAAGGTCCCGTAG
>CAYPJK010000630.1:0-238 GCA_964411025.1 uncultured Nevskia sp. | reverse complement strand
CGTAGTGGCAGAGGCTGGCCGCCAGCACCGCGTCGGCGCCGCCTTGCTGGATGCCTTCGGCCAGGTGCTCCAGCGCACCGACGCCCCCCGAGGCGATCACCGGAATGCCGACTGCGTCGCTCACAGCCCGCGTCAGCGGCAGGTTGAAGCCGATCTGCGTGCCGTCGCGGTCCATGCTGGTGAGCAGGATCTCGCCGGCGCCGTACGCGGCCATCTGCCGCGCCCAGTCCACCGCATC
>CAYPJK010000629.1:0-1819 GCA_964411025.1 uncultured Nevskia sp. | reverse complement strand
ACCTGCCGGTGCAGGCCTGGGCCGGCGAGCTGCGCGGCGCCCGACCGGGCTGTGCGCAGATGACGCTGTTGCAGCTCGACTCGCGCCACATCCCGCCGAATCTCCAGCCGCTGTTCGCCGACCGGCCGTTTCAACTGAGCGCCGCACTCGTCAACGTCATCGAAGACGCCGCCGGATCACGATGACGCTCGTCGTTCCGCGCGACCGGCGTGCGCAGATCCTGCACCTGGCGCTGCCGATCATCGGCGGCATGATGTCGCAGAACCTGCTCAACCTTGCCGACGCCTGGATGGTCGGCAGCCTCGGCGAGGCCGCGCTGGCCGCCACCGGTCTGGCCAATTTCCTCAACTTCATGGCGGTGGCGGCGATCACCGGCGTGTCGCCGGCGGTGCAGGCCATCGCCGCGCGGCGCATCGGCGAAGGCCGCGTCGAAGAATCGGCAGCGCCGCTCAACGGCGGCCTGCTGTTGTCGATCATCATCGGTCTGCCGCTGACGCTGGTGCTGGTGCTGGCGGCGCCGTGGATCCTGGCCGCACTCAACCCCGACCCCAACGTGGTTCACGAAGGCACGCGCTACCTGCAGTGGCGGCTGGTGGCGGTGGTCGCGGTGGGCATGAACTTCTCGTTCCGCGGCTACTGGAGCGCGCTCAAGCGGGCGCACTACTACATGTACACGCTGATCGGCATGCACGCGCTCAATGTGATCTTCAGTTATTCGCTGATCCACGGCCTGTTCGGCCTGCCGCGCATGGGCACCGCCGGCGCCGGTCTGGGCACCACGCTGGCGCTGTTCTGCGGCACCGCGGCCTACATCTGGATCGCGCAACGGCGCCATCCGGTTCCCGGCCTGCTGACGCGCATGCCGACGCCGGAGCAATTCAAGTCGCTGCTGCGCCTGGGCCTGCCGTCGTCGGTGCAGCAACTGCTGTTCTCGTCCGGATTTGCCGCGCTGTTCTGGATCATCGGTCACGTCGGCACCGCCGAACTCGCCGTCGCCAACGTGCTGGTGACGATCACGCTCACCGCGATCCTGCCGGCGATCGGTCTGGGCATCGCCGCGACCACGCTGGTCGGCCAGGCGCTGGGACGGCGCGACGTCGAGGACGCGCATCGCGCCAGCTGGGACGTGTTCAAGGTCGGGCTGTGGATCTTCGTGCCGCTGGGCCTGGGCATGATCCTGTTCACCGACTTCGACCTGCGCTTCTTCCTGCGAGAGGACCACCTGGTCGAGCTTGGCCGCTGGCCGTTGCGACTGGTCGGGGCCACGATCCTGATCGACGGGCTCGGCCTGATTCTGATGAACGCGCTGCTCGGCGCCGGTGACAGCAAGCGCGTGATGATCGTCGCCACCGCGCTGCAATGGGGCTTCTTCCTGCCCACGGCCTACCTGCTCGGGCCGGTGCTGGGCTTCGGCCTGCTCGCGATCTGGATCGCGCTCGGCACGTCGCGACTGCTGCAGACCGCGATCTTCGCGCGTGCGTGGGAACAGCGCGGCTGGGTGCACATCAAGATATAAACCCGGCGTAAGCGCGTGGGTGCACGCCGCACCGAACTTCCGGCGCACGGAACAGGTCAGTCCGTTGTTACCATGAGTCCCACTCCTTTCAGCCCAGGGCGCGCCTCGACCGATGAACCCTTCACGACTGCCGCAACAACTGCTGCAATCCCTGCAGGATTTCCTGCAGCTGGAGGCCGCGGGCGGCCTGCTGCTGATGGCGGCGGCGGTGCTGGCCATGCTGGTGGCCAATTCGCCGCTCAACGCGCACTACGAGGCACTGCTGGCCCTGCCGCTGACGGTCAGTCTCGGCGGCTTTGGAAT
>CAYPJK010000628.1:0-1820 GCA_964411025.1 uncultured Nevskia sp. | reverse complement strand
TGCCGATGTTGGCGTTGATCTTCACCAGGAAATTGCGGCCGATGATCATCGGCTCCAGTTCCGGGTGGTTGATGTTGGCCGGGATCACCGCACGGCCGCGCGCCACTTCGGAACGCACGAATTCCGGCGTGATCAGCGCCGGGATGCTGGCCCCGAAACTGTTGCCGGCATGGCGCTTCAGATAGCCGGCGGCCTGGTAGCTGTCATGCAGTTCCTGGATGCGCATGTTCTCGCGGATCGCGATGAACTCCATTTCCGGCGTGATGATCCCGGCCCGCGCGTAGTGCATCTGGCTGACGTTCCGGCCGGCCTTGGCGCGCAGCGGCTTGCGGATATGGCTGAAGCGCAGGTGCGCAGTCTTGTCGTCAGCGGCGCGGATGCGGCCGAAGATCGAGGTCGGGCCCTTCAGCTCCTCGGTGTCGGCACGCTCGGTGATCCACGGCGCGCGCAGCGGCGCCAGCCCCTTCAGCAGATCGATGTGGACGTCCGGGTCCGTGTACGGGCCGGCGGTGTCGTAGACGGTGACCGGCGGGTTGGCGACTTCGCCACCGTCGGGGCCGTGCAGCCGGGTCGCCGTCTGGCTGATCTCGCGCATCGGCACGCGGATGTCCGGGCGCGAGCCGGTCACGTAGATCTTCCGGCTCTTCGCGAACGGCTCGCGCACTTCGGCGCTCAGGGCGTCGGCGCGGGTCTGGGTCAGCTGGTCTGCAACGGCTTTCGGGACAGCGCTCATCGGTCTTCCTCGGGCGGGAACGTCAGCGGGAAGACGCGGCCGGGACGCGAAGGGTCGCGCGCCGCCGCAAGCCTTCCCTATGCCGAGCGCCGGTGCGCTGCGGCCAGGTTCCAAGGGTTTGTTCTCAGCCCGCCACCGATTCGCAACCCCGGCGGCCGGCACCCCCGGCTTCGTCGCGCGACGATAGGCCAGCCGCCCGGCCGTCGCAACACGGCCGCCGCTGCAGGGCGATTCACCGGACCGCATTGACACCCGCATCGATCCCGGTTCCGGCAGCCCGGCACCGGCCGGCCGCGTCATCGCAGTGTTATCCCGCTGCCACGGCGACGACACCTGCGGCGGCAACGATGCCACCTCCCCGGATCAGGAGGTCTTCGGCATGCACATCAAACGCGGCACCGTGATCACCCTCGCCGCCCTCGCGGCCAGCTTCGGCACCGGCCTGGCAGACGCCGCCACCACGCTCGAAGGCCGGGCAGTGCTGCCGGCCGCCACCTTCGCCGCCGGGCCGACCTCCGGCCAGTATCTGGGCACCGCGCCGATCAACGGCATCGCCGTGCCCTTCATCGACCGCCAGCCGGTGCAGGGGTTCTCGGCGGTGCTGCGCAATGCCGACGGCACGTTCGCCGTGATGGCGGACAACGGCTACGGCAGCCTGCAGAACTCGGCGGACTTCAACCTGCGCGTCTACACGGTGCGCACGAACCTCGAAACCGCGCGCGGCGGCGCCGGCAGCATCGACGTGCTCGGCCATATCGAACTGCGCGACCCGGACCGGCGCATCCCGTTCGCGATCGTCAACCACTTCTCCGACAGCCGCGTGCTGACCGGCGCGGATCTCGACATCGAGTCGATGCAGCGGGCGCCGGACGGCAGCCTGTGGTTCGGCGATGAGTTCGGCCCGTTCCTGCTGCACACCGACGCCACCGGCCGCGTGCTGGAAGCGCCGATCGCGCTGCCGGACGTCGACAACCCCGGCCGCGACATCCGCGCGCCGCAGAACCCGTATCAGGAAGAGACGGCTGCGTTGCGCATCATGAACGCGGTGCGCGCCCATGCCTTCGCGCACGGTGGCCGGCTGACGCCG
>CAYPJK010000627.1:0-1824 GCA_964411025.1 uncultured Nevskia sp. | reverse complement strand
GCGCGAACTGGAAGACCGCCGCGCGGCGGTGCAGGAATCGATCCGCAGCCAGGACAAGCTGACCGACGAGCTGGAAGCTAAGATCAACGCGGCGACGACCAAGGCCGAGGTCGAGGACCTGTACCTGCCGGACAAGCCTAAGCGCCGCACGCGCGGCGAAATCGCCCGTGAACGCGGCCTGGAACCGCTGGCCGACCTGATCCTCAACGACCGCACGGTGGTGCCGAGCGTGGCCGCCGCACCGTTCGTGCAGGGCGAGGTGACCGACGCCAAGGCCGCGCTCGACGGCGCCCGCGACATCCTTACCGAACGCTTCGCCGAAGACGCAGCACTCCTCGGCAGCCTGCGCAGCTACCTGCGCGAACGCGGCGAGCTGCGCGCCAAGGTGATCGAAGGCAAGGAAGACGCCGGTGCCAAGTTCAGCGACTACTTCGATCACCGCGAGCCGCTGGCCAAGGTCGCCGGCCACCGCGTGCTGGCGATGATGCGCGGCCGCAACGAGGAAATGCTGAGTCTGGACATCGAAGTCGATGCCGACGATCCGGCACCGTACAAGCCGGTCGAGCGGATGATCGCCGCCACGCAGAACATCCGGCCGGATGGCGGCGAAGCCGATGCCTGGCTGATGAACGTCTGCCGCTGGACCTGGCGCGTGAAGCTGTCGATGAACCTGTCGGTCGACCTGATGATGGAACTGCGCAGCCGCGCCGAGGCCGAGGCCATCGAAGTGTTCGCGCGCAACCTGAAGGCGCTGCTGCTGGCCGCACCGGCCGGCCCGCGCGTGACGCTGGGGCTCGATCCCGGCATCCGCACCGGCTGCAAGATCGCCGTCGTCGATGCCACCGGCAAGCTGCTCGACACGGCGACCGTCTACCCATTCCAGCCGAGCAACGACGTGCGCGGCGCGCAGGCCGAGATCGCCCGGCTGTGCAAGCTGCACCGGGTGGAGCTGATCGCCATCGGCAACGGCACCGGCAGCCGCGAAACCGAAAAGCTGGTGGCGGAAATGCTGCCGCTGCTGGCGGACCCGAAGCCGCAGAAGATCGTCGTCAGCGAAGCCGGTGCCTCGGTCTACTCGGCCTCCGAACTGGCGGCCAACGAATTCCCGAATCTGGACGTCACCCTGCGTGGCGCGGTGTCGATCGCCCGCCGCCTGCAGGACCCGCTGGCGGAGCTGGTGAAGATCGATCCGAAGTCGATCGGCGTCGGCCAGTACCAGCACGATGTCGACCAGTACCGGCTCGCCAAGCAGCTCGATGCCGTGGTCGAAGACGCCGTGAACGCCGTCGGTGTTGATCTGAACATGGCGTCCGCGCCGCTGCTGGCGCGGGTGTCGGGCCTGAGCCGTTCACTGGCCGAAGGCATCGTCTTCCACCGTGACCAGCACGGCGCATTCAAGTCCCGCCGGGCGCTGCTGGACGTGCCGCGTCTCGGCCCCAAGACCTTCGAGCAGTGCGCGGGCTTCCTGCGGATTCGGGACGGCGAGGAGCCGCTGGATGCCTCGTCCGTGCACCCGGAAGCCTATGAGGTGGCCCGCCGCATCGTCGCCGCCTGCGGCCGTGACCTGCGCAGCCTGATGGGCGATGCCGCCACCTTGAAGAAGCTGGACCCCAGGCAGTTCATCGACGAGCGCTTCGGCCTGCCGACGGTGCGCGACATCGTCACCGAACTCGAAAAGCCGGGCCGCGACCCGCGCCCGGAATTCAAGACCGCGACCTTCGCCGACGGCATCAACGAAGTCGCCGACCTGAAGCCCGGCATGGTGCTGGAGGGCACGGTCACCAATGTCGCAGCGTTCGGCGCGTTCGTGGACATCGGCGTCCA
>CAYPJK010000626.1:0-1824 GCA_964411025.1 uncultured Nevskia sp. | reverse complement strand
TATGTCGACGAGCACTCGCAGCGCCAGCGGCCGATCATGCTGCATCGTGCGATCGTCGGTTCGATGGAGCGCTTCATCGGCATCCTGATCGAACACCATGCCGGCGCGCTGCCGTACTGGCTCAGCCCGGTGCAGGTGGTCGTCGCGCCAATCGTCTCGGATGCCGATGGCTACGCCAGCGAAGTGGCGGCGGCGCTTTCGGCGCTCGACGTCCGCGTGCAGACCGACCTGCGCAACGAGAAGATCAACTACAAGATCCGCGAGCACTCTTTGCAGAAGGTGCCGGTGATCGTCGTCGTCGGCCGCAAGGAAGCCGAGGAGCGCACCGTGACCCTGCGCCGGCTTGGCTCGGAGCGGCAGGAAACGCTGCCGCTGGCCGAAGCGCTGGTGCAGCTGAAGTCGTCCTGATGCACCGCCGGGCGCTGGTGCTGGCGCTGCTGGCCGCGCCGCTGCTGGTGCAGGCCGCAGCGCCATCGGCGCCATTCCTGCTGCGCGCCGGCAGCTGGGAGCAGGGCAGCCTGCTGATCGGCGAAACCACGCCGGGTTCGGCGGTGAGCTTCGATGGCCGCAGGCTGAGCGTGTCGCCGGAGGGCCTGTTCGTGATCGGCCTCGACCGTGATGCGAAATCGCCGGTCACGTTGTCGATCACCGCGCCCGGCGGCAGGCCGGTCAGCGAAAGCCACAAGGTCGCCAAGCGCAAGTGGGATGTGCAGCCGCTGACCGGCATCGCGCCGAAGTACGTCGACCCGCCGCAGGACGTGCAGGACCGCATCGCTGCCGAGCAGAAGATCATCAACGAGGCGCGCAGTCACGACACCCCGATCAGCGATTTCGCCACGCCGTTCGTGTGGCCGGCCACCGGCCGGATCAGCGGCATCTTTGGCAGCCAGCGGGTGCTCAACGGCAAGCCGAAATCGCCGCATTACGGTGTTGATGTCGCGGTGCCGGTCGGCACGCCGATCGTCGCACCGGCTGGCGGCGTCATCAGCCTCGCGGAAGCTGATCTCTACTTCACCGGCGGCACCGTGTTCATCGACCACGGCCACGGCCTGCAGTCGGTGATGGTTCATCTGTCGCGGCTCGACGTGACGCCTGGCGACCGCGTCGAGCAGGGCCAGCCCATCGGCCTGAGCGGCGCCACCGGCCGGGTGACCGGCCCGCATCTGCACTGGGGCCTGTACTGGTTCGGCGACCGGGTCGATGCCCAGAAGCACACCGGGCCGATGCCGGCAAATCCCTAGCCTTTCTCAGCGTTCGCGCGCGGCGGCCTGCAGCGCCGCCACCTCGGCCTGCAAGGCTTCGATCCGCGCCAGCAGCGGCGCCACCGTCGCGTGGACCTGCGCCTCGGTGTAGCGCGGCGTGATGTGCTGCGAGCAGTTCCAGTCGAAGGCTTCGACGGTGATCACCGCGATCCGCTCCATCGCCGCCCGGTACGGATAGGGCCGCAGCGCGGCGACCAGCGCCGGATCGGCATCGGCGACGTCGGTCAGCGTGATGCGACCGAGGATCTTCAGCCGGCGACGTTGCGGGTAGTCGACCAGGAACAGCGCCACCCGATCATTGACCGACAGGTTGCCGGCAGAGATGTACTGCCGGTTGCCGCGAAAGTCGGCATAGGCCAGCCGGCTGCTGTCCAGCACCTTCAGAAAGCCGGCCGGTCCGCCGCGATGCTGCAGGTACGGCCAGCCGGCTTCCGAGACGCTGGCCTGGTAGAAGCTGTCGCGGCTGGCGATGAACGCGGCTTCACTGCTGCCCAGGCGATCGAAGCCGGCGTTGTCGGCTTCATAACGGGCCATGTCGTGCCGCGCGCCGTAATGTTCCTGG
>CAYPJK010000625.1:0-1824 GCA_964411025.1 uncultured Nevskia sp. | reverse complement strand
GGCTGATCGGCGTCATCCACCAGGCCGAGCTGGTCAACGCGATGCAGGAGGAAACCAGCCTCGACATCCAGACCATGGTCGGTGCGTCGAAGGACGAACGGGCGCTGTCGTCGCCGCTGTTCGCGGTCGCCAAACGGCTGCCGTGGCTGCAGATCAACCTGCTGACGGCGTTCCTGGCCGCGTCCGTCGTCGGACTGTTCGAGGGCGTGATTTCCAAGTACACGGCGCTCGCCGTGCTGCTGCCGGTGGTTGCCGGCCAGAGCGGCAATGCTGGCGCCCAGGCGCTGGCAGTGACGATGCGCGGCCTGATGCTGCGCGAGATCAGCATCCGCCACTGGCCGCGCGTGGTGGCGAAGGAAGTCGGTGTCGGCTTGCTGAACGGCCTCGGCATCGCCGCGACCACCGCGATCGGCGTCTACGTCTGGAGCCGCTCGTTCGGGCTGGTGCTGGTGATCGCCACCGCGATGGTGATCTCGATGGTTGCCGCCGGCTTCGCGGGCGCGCTGGTGCCGATCATGCTGCGCCGCTTCGGCCAGGACCCGGCGCAGTCCTCGTCGATCATCCTGACCACCGTGACCGATGTGGTCGGCTTCTTCTCGTTTCTCGGCATCGCCACACTTTTCTCAGGACTGCTGACGCCGAGCTGACACATGGGACGGGCCTGCACCTGTCCGCCATTGGGCGGCGCAGCTCACCGGCAACTTCCCTCACGGCTAGAATGCTGCGCCGCGACAATTTTTCCGTCGCCTATTTCGCCTGATGGAGCACACCCGATGAACTTGAAGCCGATCGCGCTGGCCGTCGCCACGCTGACCCTCGCCGCCTGCGCCAAGACCGAAACGCCGGCCCCGACTGCCCCCGCGGCCGACAGCCCGGCGGCGGCCGTCACCGCCAGCAACGCCAGCATCGAAAGCTGTGCCAAGGCTGCGCTGGCCCAGGCACCGGGCGAGCTGCTGCAGGCAACGCTGAAGAGCGAGCCGGAAGGCCGCGTCTGGGAGTTCGAGATCAAGCAGGCCGACGGCAAGCTGCTCGACATCGAATGCTCGGATAGCGCCGGCACCATCGTCGAGACCGAGACGCGCGTCGCGTCGGCGGCCGATGCGGCCTTCGCGGCGATCGCCAAGATCGATGAGGCAACCGCGCGCGCCAAGGCACTGACGGCCAAGCCGGGCACCGTCGAGCGCGTCGAGTTCGAACTGGAAGCCGAAGGCAAGGCGTCCTACGAATACGACATCAAGACTGCTGACGGCGACTACCGCGTGGAAGTGGACGCCGCCAGCGGCGACGTGGTCGAAACCTCGGCGGAGCTGCTGGAAATCGGCGGCGTCTGAGAATCAGGTGGCCGGGGTTCCCGCCGCTGCGGCGGCGGAAACCTCGGGCGGAGCCGCGCGGGCTTCAGGCCTGCGCGCGCTTCTTCACCATGCCGCGCTGGGGGTCGTAGCCGTAGGCGGCCCAGATGAAGAACACCGTCGCCGAACCGGCTACCACCGCCAGCGAGGTGCTGTTGAGCTGCTCGTACATCGCGAAACGGGTCAGTTCGACCATGTGGGTGAACGGGTTGACGCTGGCCACCCAGTACAGCCAGTCGGCGCCGCTTTCCTTCAGCTTCCAGAGCGGATACAGCGCCGAGGACATGAAGAACATCGGGAAGATCACGAAATTCATCGTGCTGGCGAAGTTCTCGATCTGCTTGATATAGACGCTCAGCAGCAGACCGAGTGCGCCGAGCATCAGACCGCCGAGCAGCAGCGCTGGCAGCGCGTACAGCCAGCCGCTCCAGGGCAGGTCGACACCGAACAGCGCGCAGACCACCAGGAACGCGTA
>CAYPJK010000624.1:0-1825 GCA_964411025.1 uncultured Nevskia sp. | reverse complement strand
GGTCGACGTCGCCTTCGGCATTGGTCGGGATCTCGCGCACCGTCATGCCGCGCATCGTCGCGGTGGCCGGATTGGTGCCGTGGGCGGCGTCCGGCACCAGGATTTCGGTCCGCGCCAGATCGTTCCGGGCTCGGTGATAGGCACGGATCATCGCCACGCCGGCGAACTCGCCCTGGGCACCAGCCATCGGCGTCAGGCTGACACCGGCCATGCCGGTGACGTCCTTGAGGATCTCCTGCAGCTCGAACATGCAGGCCAGGAAGCCCTGCGACTGCGCGGCCGGCGCCAGCGGGTGGCGGCCAAGGAAGCCCGGCAGCATCGCCAGCCGGTTACAGGCGCGCGGGTTGTACTTCATCGTGCAGCTGCCGAGCGGATAGAAGTGCGTGTCGATCGAGAAATTCAGCTTCGACAGCCGCGTGTAGTGGCGCACCGCCTGCAGTTCCGACACCTGCGGCAGCGCCGGTGGCACGCGCCGGCGCAGCGCCGCCGGCAGTTCCACCGCCACGGTCGTCACCGGCCGCTGCGCCACCGCGCTGCGACCGGCGCGGCCCAGCTCGAAGATCAGCGGTTCGAGCGGATTCAGCGGCGACACCATCGGCCCGGCAGCAGGCCGGACATCGGCGGAAGGATTCAGCGGTTCAGCGGCGTGCGCCATGGCAGCTCTCGATCGGGTCACGGGTACAGCGTCGGGGTTGGGGCCGGGGTTCGGGTTCAGGCTTTGGTTGCAGGCGTCGGGGTTCAGGCTTCGGGCGGTGCCGGGCCTTCGGCCGGCCGAACCAGTTCGATGCCGTCGATCTTCATCCGCCAGACCAGCCCGTCCTGGTAGGGCGGCACATCGATGTGGAAGCTGGTCGACAGCGGCCCCCAACCGGCGGAAAAGCGCTGGCGCTCGAAGCTGCGCAGCGGGCCGGTGACCGACACCGTCGAGCCGGCATCGCGGAAGCGGCTGTAGTGGATTTCGCCGAATTCGGTCAGCACCAGCGTGATGCCCGGCGCGGTCCACTCACCGACGAAGTCCGCCGGCACCGACACCGGCGCCTTGCTGCCGCCGCAGGCCGCGAGCAGCAGCGCAGTCAGCAGCACGAACAGATGTCGGTACAGGCGACGCATGGCGATCAGCCCAGCGCCTTCAGCGCCGCGTCGTAGTCCGGCTCGTCGGCGATCTCGGTGACCAGCTGGCTGTGCAGCACCTTGTTGTCGGCGCCGCCCACCACGACGGCGCGCGCCGTCAGGCCGGCCAGCGGGCCATTTTCGATCGTCAGGCCGTATTCGTCGGCAAAGCTGCGGCCGCGCATCAGCGACAGCGTCTCGACGTTCTGGATGCCTTCGGCGCCGCAGAAGCGCGACTGCGCGAACGGCAGGTCGGCGGAGATGCACAACACCACGGTGTCGGTCAGGCCGGCGGCCTTCTCGTTGAACTTGCGCACCGACATCGCGCAGGTCGGCGTGTCGATCGACGGGAAGATGTTCAGCACCTTCTTCTTGCCGGCGTAGTCGTGCAGCGACACGTCCTTCAGGTCGCCGTTGACGAGGCGGAAGCCCGGCGCATCGGCGCCCGGCTTCGGCAGTTCGCCATTGGTGGAAAGCGCATTGCCGCGCAGGGTGATCAGGGCCATCGGGGTCTCCTCGTTATGGTGGGTTCAGCGGTTCAGCAGGTGGCGAGCACGGCACGCAGCGCATCGGCGTAGCGGTCGAGATCGGCTTCGGTGCGGGTTTCGGTGGCGCAGACCAGCAGCGCATGGCCGAGTCCCGGGTAATGCGTGCTGAGATCGAAGCCGCCGAAAATGCCGGCCTCGGCCAGCCGTTCCAGCACGATCGCAGGGGC
>CAYPJK010000623.1:1398-1827 GCA_964411025.1 uncultured Nevskia sp. | reverse complement strand
GCCAACACGATCAACGGCAGCGAGAGCGCGGCGCCGATCAGCAGGCGCCGGCGCATGTCGCGCAGCTCGGGGCTGTCCTCGGCCTCGGCCTCGACGGCCGCGGCCTCCAGGGCCATGCCGCACAGCGGACAGGCTGCGGGCGCCTTGCTGACGATCTCCGGATGCATTGGACAGACGTACTCGCGCGCCGGTGCCGCCGTTGCCGCGATACCGGACTCGAACTTGCGCCGGCAACCCTCGCAGCAAAAATAGTACGGGGTCCCGTCGCGTTCGCTGCGCAGTACCGTGTTCCTGCTCACGGTCATGCCGCAGACCGGATCGCGCGCCGTGCCGCCGCGCGCGATCGCAGCGATCTTCACGCCCGCCACCCTCATGCCGGGGCCCGCGGCCGGGCCGCTGGAGGCGAAGTTGGGAGACGGCAGCACCGTG